>JACOTV010000067.1 GCA_016178125.1 Candidatus Microgenomates bacterium
CTCGAGGTCGAACTGGAACTTGGCACGGGCCTTGTCCTGTACAAACGCGCCGATTGCCGAGGAGGCTATGTCTGCGGGGACGTCGGATTTCATGAACTGGAAGCTCTCTTGGGGGAGCATGAGAATGACCTCTTTTTCTTGGTTTGCCGAGAGCTGGGTGAGGCCTTCTTTAATTGCCGAGGCTAAGACGTCGACATTCTGCACCATACCGTTTTCCAAGAGGGCGACTTCGTGCTGTTTTTCGAAAAAATCAACTTCGTATTGTCCAAGAAGGGTCTTTTTTAGTAAGAGGAGCTTGATCTGCTTGTTGTCGAGTGCAATAAAAATCATACCTGCCTCCATTATAAGATGATCCGAATTTAAAAAACAAGTAGTACAATAGGTGAGCCATGATAAGTGCCGCTGAAGAAGTCAAGAAAAAGCTCGATATCGTTGAGTTTGTAGGATCGTATATAACGCTTAAAAAAGCGGGACGCAACTTTCGTGCCAACTGTCCTTTTCATCAAGAAAAGTCGCCTTCATTCATCGTGTCACCGGATCGCCAGATATGGCATTGCTTTGGTTCGTGCCACGAAGGCGGGGATGCGATTAAATTCTTTATGAAGTGGGAAAACATACCCTTTAACGAAGCCCTCAAGGAGCTTGCTCAGAAGGTAGGGGTGAAAATAGAGACGTCGTCCATTGAGGACGCGGCGCTTAAGACCCGATCAAGACTCCTTAAAGCCAACCAGCTAGCCGCACAGTATTATCGGTATGTATTGGTAAGTACTCCTGTCGGTCAAAAGGCACGAGAATATTTGGCAGGACGTGGTGTAAACGAAAAAATTGCCGAAAAGTTCGGAATCGGCTATGCGCCGCAATCGTGGGATTCGCTGAGCACATTCCTGGCATCGAAGGGATTCTCACCTAAGGAATTAGAAGACGCGGGGCTTGTGATTCCGGGCGGCCGCGGTGTTCATGACCGTTTCCGCGGCCGCCTCATTTTTCCCATACAAGACACTCGTGGCAACATCATCGCATTTTCAGGTCGTATCCTTCAACCCGACGAAAAATCGGCGAAGTATATTAATTCTCCGGAGTCGGTCTTGTACCATAAACGTGAAACGCTCTACGGTATTTTTCACACAAAAGACGCGATAAAAAATAACGAAGCAGTAATTCTGGTTGAAGGAGAATTTGATGTGATTATGCCGTACCAGTTTGGGATTGAGAATATTGTTGCGGTCAAGGGGTCGGCAGTAACACGTGAGCAACTGCAGCTGATCAAGCGATATGGGAGTAGGTTGATATTTGCCCTCGATGCCGATTCGTCGGGCGAGGACGCCATTAAACGCGGATTCCGCGAGGCCGAAGATATGGATTTTGAAGTGAGCGTTATGGTTCTCGATTTTGCCCACGATCCCGATGAGGCCGTTCGAACCAACCTCCTCGCGTTTAAAAAGGCCCTCAAAAACGCGATTCCTATTTATGATTTCTTGTTCGATTCGCTTAAGCGTAAGTATTCAATCGACGATCCGTTTGGTAAGAAAAAGATCGTCGACGAAATTGTTGCTCATTTACAGCGAATTCCTAATCCAATCATCCAATCTCACTATGTTCGCAAGATTTCGAGCCAACTTGAGGTAAGTGAGGAAAGTCTACTCCGATCAATACAAAACCAACGCCGACGAGGAACGATGCCTCGGAGGTATGCTCCCAAAACCGAGCCTAAGCAAAAAGACGAAGATCGTCATACGATGATTCAGAAATATGTACTCAGTCTGCTGTTTCAAAGCAAACCCGATATCGATATGCCGCTAAAAGATGTGTATGAATCCGTGTCTGAGGCCGACTTCTCGCTCCCTGCCTACTGTCAGCTATTTGAGCTCAGCCGACGCTTTTTCAACGAGCACAAGACGCTCGACGAGCGGTTTCCCCAAACGATCCCTGCGGAACTCGTGCCCGTGTACGATGAACTCCTTTTGTACGGCACGTTTGAAGAATCACAATTGCCCCATAATATTGTTCGTTTAGCGCATGAAGTCAAAGAAAACGCAATTAAACGCACCATAAAAACACTCACCTCAGGTGAAAAAGATATGAGTGATACCGAAGAGGAACAAATCAGGCAGCTTCAAAAAGAGTTAAAAGAGGTGGAAAAAAAGCTCGGGAACGGGTAAAATGCACTCTATGACTAAGATTAAAACCAAAAACTCCTATGAACATCTCATAAAACAAGGTGAAGAAGATGGCTTTCTTGTACAAGAAGATATCCTCATGGCCTATCCCGAACCCGAAAAGCATATCGAAGAAATCGACGAATTCTTTAGCGAAGCGCTCACGAAGGGCATAGACATCTTTGAAACCGTTTCTACACGTGAAGAAGAAGAAGCCAAAAAGTCGGCCGAAGAAATCGAAAAGGAAATCGAAATGCTCATTACTTCTAAGCACGGTGAGTCACTTGATCCGATCAAAAAGTACCTGAAAGAAATCGGTAAGACACCGCTTCTTAAATTCGACGAAGAAGTTGTCCTCGCAAAGCGTTACGAGAAGCACGACGAGAAGGCAAAGGAACAACTCATCAAAGCGAACCTTCGTCTGGTGGTTTCGATTGCGAAAAAATATCTTGGCCGTCGTTTGTCGTTTCTTGATCTTATCCAAGAAGGCAACAAGGGTCTCATCCGCGGTGTCGAAAAATACGATTGGCGTCGAGGATTTAAATTCTCAACCTATGCCACCTGGTGGATTCGTCAGGCGATAACTCGCGCCATAGCCGACCAATCGCGTACCATCCGTATCCCAGTGCACATGGTTGATCAGATCAATCGGTTTTACAAAACGCAGCGTAAACTAACCCAAAAACTCGGCCGCGAACCTAAGCTCAAAGAAATCGCCAAGGAAATGGAAATTACCGTCGAAGAGGTCGAGAATTTGATGCGTATTTCTCAGCAGCCCAAATCACTTTCGACCCCGATAGGCGACGATAAGGAAACAACCCTTGAGCAATTTATCGCCGACGCAAACCAACCAACACTCTACGATAAAGTTTCAAAAGAATTGTTAAAAGACGCCCTGAATAAGGTCCTCGATACACTTTCGCCACGCGAGCGCAAAGTGCTTATGATGCGGTTCGGATTAGAAGACAGTAAGCCTAAAACACTGGAAGAAGTCGGTCGCGAATTCAAAGTCACCCGCGAGCGCATTCGCCAGATTGAGGCAAAGGCAATCCGTAAGCTCAAACATCCGACCCGTGCCCGTAAGCTTAAGGACTTTCTTGACTAATACATGGGTGTTTCGATGGGTTGATTTAGCGGATAGGTTTCTGTAGAGTTACTCTATACATGGCAGACGCACCGAAACGAAGGGGCATATCGCACCTTGAAAAGGCTCTTAACATCTACGGTATTGTTCTTATTATATGGAGCTTATATAGATTCTACTTTAAGCTTTCACAACCTCTTTGGTTTGATGAATTTATTGCAAAACCCGCAATCTTTATTCTTCCTGTTTGGTATTTTATTTCTCGGTACGAGAAGAAATCACTGGCAGAAGGCTTACACTTTCGCACGAAATCACCAGTCATCGATATTATCGCCGGTCTCTTGATCGGCTCAGTGTTCTTCATAATTTCTGCACTCCGTGCAAATGGGGTGCATTTAGTGTATCCGACCGTATTCCTGTATGTAGCAATAGCCCTTGCAACGAGCATTTCCGAAGAAATCGTCGCGCGGGGATTTATATTGAACAGACTCTACGATAGTAATAAAAATGCCATTTTATCATCGATATATGCGAGCATACTATTTTTCTTTTTACGCGTCCCGATTCTATTTGTCGAGAACAAGCTCGCAGGCAGCATGCTCGTACAGACCCTTGCCGTGAATTTCGTACTGAGCTTGGTCATATCGTTGCTTTTTGTATACCGCCGAAGTCTTACGTTTGCGGTTGCCATACATTTCATGTATGCCTTAAGCTTCTACCTCTTTGTATCATAACGAAGTGCGATGGTTAGAGAGTTACGGTTTGTATACCCAGAAGTCTTCGTGGATGCCTGTCTTAATGACACGTATTTTTTTGTGGTCTGCCTTCAAAAGTGATTCATGGTTTTTAAAGTCTTCCGGAGTCCCGACGACTATTGAATTGGGTGGAATAGTTTGCGGAATGGTAAACGTAAACTTGTCATAGCTTTCAACCTGTCCAAATCCATACTGATCAGGCGCCGAAAGGCGCGCTTGCTTTTGATACGTCACCGGATCATAGCCGAGATAAAACAGGGTGAATATATAAGGTTCTCCGTTTTCCTTAGATATATAGAAATGATCAGTGCTCGTATAGTCTGATTTAATAATTTGACCGAGCTCTCGATATCCGCATTGTTGCGCTGTGATTACGGTGTTGCGTTTGTTGTAGTGATTTAAGTAAAAATTCCATCCATAGAATAGAAACAGCAAAAACAAAATTCCAAAAGCACCCGTTGCATTGGATCGATGTTTTTTTGGAATTTGTTTTAGACATTCGATAAATCCGTAACCAGCAAACACACTCAGCAAGGGAAGTATAAAGAGCGTTCTCGTGATTGACGCCCCAGCCCATGTAAGCGACCCAGCAAGTGGTGTGATAATTAGGAGCCCGCCCAGAAAGCGCAGGTTCGCATCTTTTTTTCTGATCAAAAAGTAGAGCCCTACAATAAAGAACAGATATTCAATATAGGTAACAGGCGGCATGTCACTCATGCCAAACCGATAGTTTTGGTCCCCTCGCGTTGTAAGAAAATCCGGCGAGTAGTACATGAGGTGCTGTCCAAGAAACTGTGTGGCCGCAACGGTATATTTGTTATAGAGCAGTTTATTACCTCCCTCGGTTCGAAACTCTTGGGTCTTTAGTGCCAAGCCAGGATTCTTGAAAAACAACAGGTTGCTGACACGCGCAGGCGCATACACGAAATCAGGAATCGCCAATATGATAAGCGCCGCAAGAAGGGCCATAAGGTGCGCTACAGGAAGGCGCTTACGTATGACCTCCCACCCAGCAAACAGGAAGAAAAATATGGCAAAGATACGAGCCGATTGATAGCTAAACAGCATGAGAGACAAAGAAAGTACCAACAACCCAAACGACAGTTTATTTTTGAGCCGCAACCACCGCTGAAACAGTATGCACGTCGTGACTACCAGGAATACCGCAAGGTACCCCTCGTGTGCTTGGCGTCCTATCACCGCAAGACCGAGTGATGTTGCGACAAGCCCACTTGATACGAGTGCTATCGATTCATTCTTAAAAAGCTCCATGGAGAGGAAAAATACGGCGAGCGGTAGTGCAAATGCAAGGACCATATTCAGCGCACGTGTGCTGGTTTCGGTCAGACCGAGCGTTGCAACAAAAGGAACGCTCAGGTACGAGTACAGAGGCATTTGATAGTCTCCAAAAGATTTGAGACGGAGGGGAACCGTTGTACCATATTCGTCTTTCCCCGTTTTAGCAATCGAGTATGCGTTATAACCAAATGCTGCTTCATCGGCATTCATGCAAGCGGGAACCGACTCTTTTTTTGCGACATTAAGGAACACAGATACCGCGCAGATAAGTGTTAAGAGAATAATTGTTCTGATATTCATGACGCAATGATCACTGGAATTTCTCCAAAACAGCAGAGTCACTGAGTTTATATAGCGCTCGCTGTGTCTGCCGCTTATGCATTATAGCAGGCAATCGCAGGAGAGCCGATAAGAACCCCACGGTAGTAACGGGGTTGACGATTGTTACAGCAAGAAACAGCGCGAGCCGTGAGAAGTGACCGGCCAAAAAGGTAGAATCGATGTTTTTCCAGATAAATATAAACTGGTTCCGCTGGGCAATCCGCTCGATACGCTTTTTCTTAAAGTACTTCCCAATCGTTGATTCGTGGTGGTGCTCAACAAGTACCGCCGGATCGAAATAGACGGTGTATCCTGCTTTCCACGCGCGGTAGGAAAGATCGATGTCTTCCCAATAGAACGGCGTATATATTTCATCGAATCCGCCAAGCATGTTAAATGTTTTCTTGTTAATTAAACAACTTCCGCCCTCGGCCCACCCCGTTGGACCCGCATGCATGTCGGCGGCTTTTTTGTGAAGAAAGAATCCGTTATTCCAATAAATGGTATTTTTGCCGACTATTGATCCGTCTGCTTCCCTCTGGGCAAAACTAATCGCAAAATAATGCTCGTTGTGTTCCATGCGCTCGAGCGCCTTTTTCCACGAGTCGTCGTGAAGCAAGACATCGCTATTGAGCAACAACACAAATTGACCTTTTGCATGGCTAAACCCAACATTCACTGCGCCGGCAAATCCCAGGTTCTGCTGATTTTCAATAAGGGTGAGGGGTAGATGCTTAAGTTCGGACTGAATTGAGGCAGCAGGATCATCGTTTACGATAATGATCTCAGCCCCTTTTAGGTATTTGAGGTTATGCTTCAAGTTGTTAAGAAGCATTGTGGTGTTTTTATATGCGGGAACGACGACTGATATCATATTATTTTTGAGGTGGACGAGGAGTAATTATTAACATGACCATGAGCGAATTTACGAGAAGGATATATAAGGGAAATGCATAGTCCTCGAGCACCCAACTGCGAATTGCCAGCAAGGAAAATATCGCAGCGAATACATCTAAAAGGAAGAATGACCACACTTCGGTCTTTGGTAACCGATAGGTCTTTATTATCGTTGGAATAACGCCGGTAAAATCAGCAGCTATCGAGAAATAAAGTGCAAGACGGGGATTGTTAGTCGTACGCCACAGAATTATTCCTGTAATCGCGATAAGTAAGCAGAGAATATCAATTCGACTCCATCCTCCCATGCCAAACTTAATACTGAGCGCAAATATAAGCACCGACTGGATCATAGAAACACCCGCAAGCCATACTGCAACTCGATTGCCAGCGGCCAATAAAGCCAAGGTTGAGATAGTCGTAATTACAAGAAGGACGAGACGGGTCGTGCGATGCGGCTTGGCGTTACCTTTTAAGATAGCCGATGCATAAACGAGAGGAGATATGAGTGCAATAATCGAACTTATTATTACGAAAATAGAGGGCATACGTTATGTGTTTATTATTTTCAACAAGCTGTTTTTAAATACCTGATACGAAAAGTGGGCACGGGCATAGCTGCTGCCGTACTGGGCGATTTCTTTAATTTGCTCGGGCTTGATACTTTTCATGATAGAAATCAACTCGTCTTCTGAGGTAAACAGAAATCCGTTTTTTCCTTGTTCAATGAGTTCGCGCGGGCCGCCTGCGGCAAAGCAACATACGACGGCCCGCGCCGCCATCGCCTCAAGTGGGGTAATACCCAAATGTTCAACGCGCTCAGGATGTTCGCGTTCATTTACCCCAAGTCCAGTAAAATGCCAGTAAAACATCGAGGTTTCATAGAGTGAAACTAGTTCGTCGTATGAAACATTCGGAC
>JACOTV010000059.1 GCA_016178125.1 Candidatus Microgenomates bacterium
AATCATTTTATTTTTCTTATGGATAATACCTTTGCGAGCATGATTCGGCAGTCATTAAACGATGCCCATACAACCCTTGAAGACACTATGAAAGGTGTCGACAACACCATCGCACATTACAAGCCGGCAGGTAAGGCGCTTCCTATTATCGTTGCGTATGCACACGTAGCTATTTCAGAAGACATACTACTCAATAGCTGGGCACTCAAGAAAAAATCACTCCTTGAAAGCGAGTGGGCATCTAAAACCGGTCTTTCAGTGCCACATCCTGCGATGGACCAAGATTGGGAAAAGAACTACACCGAGTGGACAAAGATAGTGAAAGCAGACATGCCCAAGTTGCAGGCATATGCGCATGCGGTGTACGAAAATTCCGATGCCGTACTGGCCAAACTGACCGACCGGGACATGGTCGATATGAAAGTCGATCTTTCGGCATGGGGAATGGGGGAATGGCCGATGGCAAGATACGTAATCCGCTTTCTGATAGGCCATGTTGATAGCCTTTGTGGTGAAATTTCAGCAGCCAAAGGGCTCCAGGATCTTAAAGGATATCCGTTCTAATATAGTAATCACTCATGGACGATCCGAATAAGCCCCCCCTATTTATCGCCGAGGAAGATAAGGATTTGCCTCAGGGCCCGATAGTCCTTCCTAGTGATCCAGCGCCTGCGGCGGGTGAGCCCGCCATGAGTCAAGCAGCGGCTGAAGCAGTTGAACCCGCGTCTGCGGCTGATGCACTCATGCCCGACGGAGATATTCCCGTTGCGGCAACACTTGTGCCTCCTCCTGTTGCAGATATTCCCGACAAGATTCCATCGATGGTTGAGCGGGCTATGGCTTTTAAAGAAGACGGCATTACATGGTTTAAAGAGCACAAATTTTTAGGGGGAATTTTGTTGCTGCTTACGTTTGGCGTTCTTATATATTTCTGGCCGCTTATAACCTGTGCCCTTGCTGCCCAGCATATGCTAAACAGGACAACCGGAACAGCAAAGAAGATTCAAATGTACAAAATCGTAGCAATACTCTTGGTGATTGCAATAAGTGTTCAAGCTATTTGGATTGTACAGTTGGCTCAGGCTACTTCGATTTCTCCTCGATAATCCTGATAAAAAAACAACCCATCGAGTAGGTCGATGGGTTGTGAAACCAAACGCTCAGTTGTGGTTGGTGAAACTCACACACTGTCCTTGATTTTTAAATGATGGATTGTTGAAGCTCATCCATCCGTCATTTTTACATTGGTCCTTGTTAGCAGGAGGCCCAATGAGTGGCTCAAAATCATATACGGTTGTACCGGCTGCAGTTCCAAATCTGAACGCATCGATATTTTCCGTATATCCGTTCGCATAGGGTTCACCCACACGAACACCGACAAACGCATCGGTCACACGGATGCGTGCACCTGGATAGTCAGAAAGAATCTGAGTCCATGTCTTTGGAGTCGTTCCAGGCTGACCCGTCACAGGCCATGTAGAACCTGAATATCTCCACAAAGCATTACCGCCGTTTATGGCGTCCCATTCTTTCCAAGAATCTGGTGTCACGGTCCCATTGTCTGCGGGCAAAAATACCAATCTGCGCTGCCAGGTATCGCTTCCGTTAAAATCTACATTGAACTGTAGATATCCCGAACGGTTTGCTCCGCCACCGTTTCCGGCTGTCGGATTATACGTGCTGTAGGCAAAGGTAGTTATGTCTGCAAGTGGTGTTCCGCTGAATTGATACGTTGCCAAGTTACGGCGCTGGGTCCCCGATACGCTGATTTGTACACCTCCGACACCCAAAGGCGGTGTGCCTGGGCCGGTTACAAATGAGCCAAGGGTGTTATCGATCGTATCGGTTTCATCGTTATAAAAGAACCAGTTGTTCATAGCATTGGGCGTTACCACAACGGTCGCATTTGCGGCCAATGATGGAGCAACGGCTACGATGACCAGGGCTATAATTACGGCAAGTCCTGTTATTATTTTTTTGATAGTAATCACCTCCCTTCTCAAATAACGAGATCATCTTAACAGATAGTTTCGGCTATATGTTAATTGCGATTTCCAGCCTCCTAAATTGTGGATTTCGATGTAATTCTGGCCTCGGAAGGGCCATTTTCGTGGTATAATTAGGCCTATACTAGGGGATGCCGGGTATCGATGGGGAATTGCACATTTACAAACGGTTTGGGCGCACCTATGCGTTAAATGGAAAACGATAACTGCTAACTCTTTTGAGGAATCAGTATCTGATCTTAAAGCTTATGCCCGTGAACAACTCTCAAGCTTAATCGCTTCAGGTTATTCATCTCAGGCATTTGCCCTTGCTGCCTAAAAACATCTCTTATATTTTCCTTGACTCTATATGAGAGAGAGATAAACCAGTCAAGGCCAGTCACCACAATGTTTCCGGTTGGTTGTGATTGATTGGCTAAACCCTTAATCGGCTGCACGAGACAGAGTCTGTTTGTCACCTCGCTTGTGCAAAAGTGAAGACAAAATACCCCAAGCTAAACGTTTTTAAGTAGTGTTTCTTCAGACGCGGGTTCAACTCCCGCCATCTCCACACTTGGTTATTTCGATTGTCAACTTTTCTGACAAATCGGTCATTTCATCTGCTCTATACCTACTCTATAGTGACCCTTGCAATGAAGGAACTCGCTGGACAACACATCGAAACAGAAATCAAAACATGGTTTCCACAAGCTATTGATATAAACCCTACAGCTAGGTGCAATCTTGATTGCAGTTTTTGCTGGGGGCCAGATCATAACATCCCAGATGGATTAGATACTGAAGATTGGAAAAGAACCATAGATTTTTTTGGCGACCATGGCACAAAGGCGATCGTGTTTACCGGAGGAGAGCCTCTCCTTCGTCACGATATTGGAGAATTAATGCAGCATAGCAAAGATAAAAATATGCGCGTGACACTCTCTACAAACACGCTCCTTTTGGCCAGACGTGCCAATGCTGTTCTACCGTATACCGATGAGATAGGCATTCCAATGGATGGATCCACTGTAGAAAATAATATTCGAATGAGACTCGGAACAAGAAAGCACTTTCAAACGGTACTTAGCTCGCTGGATTTACTGAAGGACTTTAATCCAGACATTGAAGTGACTATTCGTACTGTCGTCAGCGCCGTTAATGAAGATGATATCGAACAAATAGGAGAAGTGTTAGCTGAACATAAGGATGCCTTTAATCGTTGGAAGCTCTACCAATTCAGCCCAGTAAGCATTGGAGCAGAGCATAAGGACGAACACGAAATATCTTCGGAACGATTCGGTGCAATTACATCGGCAGTCGTATCAAAGTTTGATTCACTAAATGTTCAGATATATCCATCCGAACAACGAGTTGGCCGGTATGTATTTATAGGCCCGGAGGGAAACATCTTCGGTGTTGGTGACGACGGAGATTATAAGATCGTTGGCAACTTTTTGTCAATGAACGAAGAAGAAATATACGACGGTATCAAAGGCCTGGTATCCCCACAGAGAAACATTTTTCATGGACATTAAGAATTTTATTGGGTATTGTTATGAACAAAGAAATGTCACTCGATATGCGCGAAGGCGAAGGGATTAGAACCGGTGTTGATGTTTTTGTATTGAATGAACAGGAGCAGCTACTGCTCGGCTTAAGAAAAGCAAGAGCCGGAGAAAATACTTGGGGGTTCCCTGGAGGTCACCAGCGAACAGGAGAAATGATTCATGATACTGCCATTCGAGAGCTTAGGGAAGAACTGGGAGGGCAGGTACAAATAGAGCTTATCAATGAAGTAGTCGCGGTGCGAGAAAATCAGATAAAGCCTTGGTATGTTCCACATATTACCATCATTCTAAAAGCGTATTATGGCGGTGGCGAGATCGTTAACAACCCTCAAGAGCGCACAGTGACATGGAATTGGTTTAGCCTTGATAATTTACCTCCACAGCTATTTTCGGGAGTTGAAGAAACTGTCCAAAACTACAAGCAAGGCCTGTCGCTGGTCGTGTCAGACTGGCATATTAAGCCGTAGCATGACAAACCAACTCCCGCCATCTCCACAAATGGTAAACTGATGTATGCATAAGTACTGGAAGCTGGGAGCTGCAGTGGTTGGATGTGAGCTAGTTGGTATACTGGGGACTCCATTCACGATTGCGGCGATACCCTCATGGTACGCCTATTTGAATAAGCCTCCGTTTTCTCCGCCGAATTGGATTTTTGGACCCGTATGGACGCTCTTGTATTTTCTAATGGGAGTTGCGTTGTGGATTGTGCTAATAAGTAAGAAGAGTGATGTACGAGATCGGGGAATACGATTATTCGCCGTACAACTGGTACTCAACTTTTTGTGGTCTGTTATCTTTTTTGGAATGCGCCAGCCACTGGCAGCTCTTGTCGATATAGCGTTATTGTGGGCGGCGATTCTTGCGACCATTCTAACATTCCGTAAGGTGTCCAGCGTGTCCGCGTATCTATTGATTCCGTATTTGATATGGGTTTCATTTGCTTCGATTCTAAATTTCGCGATTGTACTTCTTAATTAGATCCGTTGTCGTCAGGTTATCTGACAAATTTGTCATTTACTTTTTCACCCCGTAATGCGAATATTGGATGAATAATATGAGCATTGAACGATTTTCAGCAGGCACACATGATGAGGGTCACCTTCTCAGGTCTCATGTAGAAACTCGTACTCCAGATCAGTTCTTTGAACATGCAGAGGGCGAGCTAAGAGGCATGCACGAGACCGTGATGAATCAGGTAATACCCAACCTCGAACAATACGCGGGCAAATGGCATCCTCTTGGATTTATGGTATGGCACTTAGGAGTCAACGAAGGTGGGGAGTCATTACGTTTACATGTATGGCCCAGGGGTGAAAGAAAAAAGAGCCCGGTGGGACCCCACATACACAACCATGCCTGGTACCTTTCATCGCTTGTTCTGGCGGGCGAATACACTGATACCTTCTTCGATGTTATAGATCGAGGCGTAGTTCCCGAGTATGAACGCAAGGAAGCGGGGTTTTTACGTAAATACCAATTGGGCTATCTTCCAAACGGCACCGATGCTCTTGTTACGTATGGGGAATGTGTATCAGTGAATCCTAACGAAGAGCGACAGGTCCCTACGGGAGCTATTCATAATATCGTAGATGGACGGTATCATGTGCCAACAATCGGCGAAGAAAAAACCGTTGCCACGCTTGTACTTGATTCTGTTGAGTTGGGATATAAAACGACTGTTCTGATCGATTCACCACCTGCTGCTCGACAAGATCCGCGCATTCATATATCCGCGCAAGAAGCAGTTGCGGCAAAGTCACTCTT
>JACOTV010000078.1 GCA_016178125.1 Candidatus Microgenomates bacterium
TATGCTTGCGGCTCATGTGGAATATTGTACAATGAACGCTATGCCAAAACGACCGCTTCGCGTAGGGTTCGACCTCGACGGGGTCCTTTTGTACAATCCTGCGCGTATCACCCGTCCCCTCGTCGCATTTTTTAAAAAGTACTTTCTCAAAAAACGAACAAACTCGTTTTACATTCCCAAGTCAAAGCTCGAAAAAAAAATGTGGAGTATATTTCATCTCTCAAGCCTCTTCCCGACTACGGGTCAAAAACAGCTAAAAGAATTCATCAAAAAAAATGGCATCGAAGCATATATTATTACCGCCCGCTATGGATTTCTCGAGGATGACTTTAAAAAGTGGGTTAAGAGGATCGATCCTGATCATGTATTTAAAGAATACTATCAAAATGTCGACAACCGCCAACCCCACCTCTTCAAAAAACAAATGATCGATAAGCTTGGCCTCGATGTATTCGTCGAAGACAACTGGGATATTGTTCGTATGATAAAGCCCAAAACAAAGACCAAACTATTCTGGATCACCAATATCTTAGATCGTAACGTATATCACGAGTATAAATATACGGGGCTCGAACAAGTCGTGAAGAAACTGAAGGAGCTTTTGTAGACCTCCACCTGTCATTCCGGTGAAAACCGGAATCCAGTACAATACGCTTCCAATGTATTACGTATACATCCTTGCATCTAAAAGAAACGGAACGCTCTATATCGGCGTCACAGGCAATTTAGTGAAACGAGTCTATGAGCATAAGAATAATCTCGCCCATGGGTTCACTAAAACATATAACGTCCACACACTCGTATACTTCGAATATCACGATGAGATAGCAGGAGCGATTCGACGAGAGAAACAGCTTAAGGAATGGAGACGTAACTGGAAGATAGAACTTATTGAGAAGAAGAATCCTTATTGGAAAGATTTGTACGATGAGATTCGTTGACCCTGGATCCCGATTTTCATCGGGATGACAATGTAGATAGGATTTATTTCTGTTTGATTCGTACTTTAGAAAGCACTTTGCGTAGATTCTTTCCTTCTTTGGTAATGACTTTTGCGGGGCCCTTAGCAGGAATAATCGAGAGCACCGTTTTGAATACTCCCCCAGCTTTTTCCTCGCGTACGTCAAGCTTTACCTTCTCACCATTAGGTAAACGCTTAGCCCAGTTTGAGACCGAAGTGAAAAATCCCTGGAGCGTTGCCTGGCTCTCCTCAGAAAGTCCCCGTCCACTTATTTCGATTTTCTTTTCTTCTTTGCCTTGAATTAAAAGATGGAGAAAATCGCTTGTTGTGATAATACCAAGCGGAATCTTTTTTTCGTTCACTATTATGATGCTACCTATTTCTTTTTTGAGAATTAAATCAAGGGCATCCATAAGAGTATGCTGTGGGGTAAGCGTTAGGACGTACGTTTTTGCAAAATTCTTGACCTGCTGAAACTGAAAGTTCACTTTATTCCCCGATCGATCGCCTTTGTGATCCTTGCGGCGCGGTGTCATAAGAAACGAAATGAGGTCGTAATACGTGAGAATTCCTTTAAGTTTATTGTCCTTCCCCACCATTATGAGCTTCGATATTTTTTTGGTTTTAAATATTTTGATCGCGGTTGAGACCAAATCGGTGTCGTATATGGTAAGTACGCGCTGGCGCTTTGAACGTAAATAGCTTTCTATGGAAATATTGTATTTTGGCCAGTTGTTGTAAAGCGTCAATAAACGACGCGCCGAGGCGATTCCGATGAACTTATCGCGCTCATCGAAAATCGGAAGGTAATGCAACTTTGAACCAATAAAGAGTTGTGCGAGCTTTGAGACCGAAAGTTTATTAGAAACACGCGGTGCATGAAAAATACAATGCTCTACTTTTGCGTTGCCTGGATAGGATTTTTTGATTAAACAGTAATACGGATTAATAACTCCTTTAAATTCATCGCGATCGTTGAACACAAATGCCGAGTCGTGCGAGGAGCCGAGGCGCCCAAGCGCCGAGGCGACGATGTCGTCGGGGGAAATCTTTATGATATTTTTGGTTTTAACTGCGTCTTTGAAATCCATATATATATTCTACACCTTTCGTTTAACACGCATAAACCCCGAACACGGAATTGTCTCGACTCCCTTCTTTTCGACTTGATCCAAATAGAGATTTGCACCAATTGAATCCGAAGCCATATGGCCCGTATCGATCACCGTAATATGCAGCGCACGAAGCTCTTGAACAACTTCCTCGGGCAAGTGCATTTCAACCAGTGTGCCGACGCCAGCTTTTGCTAGTTCAATATACAATTCCTTCGATGGATTGGTGCCGCCCGTGAATCCAACGACTATTTTGCCGGTCCGTTTTTTGCCAGAGCCCGACACAATGAGCGGTCCAGCCTTGCCATGGGCAGCTTCACTAAATTCGGGGATTTCAAGAAGTGCATCCATCAGCTCATCGACATTGTAATAGGATTTTGCGCCAATATGCTTTGTCATAAACTGGTACCCTAGGTTGTCCCACACGGTGTGTACGGCCATAAGGGGCATCTTAAGAAGGCGCGCGGCGTCGACTGCACGAGAATGGTTTACCGGACTAAATCTGCGTTGGACTGCTTCTTTACGAATATCGAATAAGCTTTGGGCGACGTTCACGGGGACTCCGGCGGCGGCAAACATATCGACTTGAATGTCCATAACCTCGTGCAGCGCGGTTAATGCATGTGCTGCCGGACTCTTCGGCGTCTATCCCCACCATAAGACGTTTCACTTGGGTTTTGGGGTCGCCATACAAAATGCGCGTATCGCTATAGGGATTCGTAAGTGTTTCTGTATCGAAATATTTTTTTTGTTTTGGAGAAAGTGCAGCTGACTCTTTTTTTATGTGTGAAAGATATGACGTAACGCCGGCTTGTCCGCGTGGATCGGCCTGCATTCCCATCGTGACAGCCAAATCATAGAGTTCGCGAAACAGCATATGTGTTATATTAACCCCCGATATCGTATCCGTCAACCCGATGATATAATACTCTTAGCTTCCACTGGGCGAGTGCTGGAATGGCATACAGGCCAGTCTCAAAAACTGGTGGGCTTTACGCCCATGAGGGTTCGACTCCCTCCTCGCCCACCGTAGCATTTGCGAAGGTGGGCTCGCCCACCGTAGCTATCAACTATCAATTCATATGAAAAAATATAAAAAAGACCTCGACGTATCATACGCGATCGGGGCTTATCCAACCATCGAGTTATTACTGAATCGGCCCAAAGAGGTCGAGCACATTTTAATTAGCACGAGGGCCGAGCGAAACACCGGGGTCGACAAAATTATCAAAATTTGTAAAGACAAGCATATTACTACCGAGCTTGCCGATGGTGCTATACAAAAGATTTCAAATAGTGAAAACTGTTACGCCGTCGGAATTTTCAAAAAATATAAATCCCCGATTCAGAAAGGGAATCACTTAGTGTTGGTGAATCCCGACGACAAAGGGAACCTGGGAGCAAACATTCGCACGATGATGGCGTTTAGCATTCGTGATTTAGTTATCATTCGTCCCGCAGCCGATGTAATGGATCCCAAGGTCGTACGCGCTTCGATGGGAGCCGTTTTTAAGATCAACACTGCGTATTACGGCTCTTTTGACGAATATAACCGCGAATTTAAGAATAATGTGTATCCGTTTATGTCAGACGCAACAACCGAGCTCAAAAATGCCAAGTTCGAGGCGCCGTTTTCGCTCGTATTTGGGAACGAAGGCGCTGGCCTGGGGGCAGGATTTAGACAGATTGGAACGCCCGTTAAGATTGCTCAGACAAGCCAAGTAGACTCACTCAATTTGTCGGTTGCGGTTGGGATTGGCCTCTACGCCAGCTCTGTTTGATTCTATGTTCCTAGCACTTGGGGTCATATTGTTCATATTAATAGGGTCCTTCTTCGTTTTTGTTCTGTTTTTTGTATCAAGACGCTTCTCCCCCATCCCCTATTTTCCTTCAAATGGGAAAGATATTGACAAAATAGTCACGCTTTTGGCGCTTAAGGACAATCAAATTCTGTATGATTTGGGCGCGGGCGACGGGGTGGTCGTATTTGCCGCCGCCCGCGCCACACACTCCCCGATCCCCCGCTTCGTTGCGGTCGAAATCAATCCGGTTCTCATAATCGTTATGTGGATTAGGCGCTTGTTTGAGCCCGCTCGCGATCAAATATCGCTCGTCAGGGCCGATATTTTCACGATGGATATCCCCCACTCTGCAAAACAGACGCCAATCTTCTTCATGTACATCAGTCCGTGGTTCATGGAGAAAACAATCGCCAATCTTCTCCGTCAGTTCAAATCCATCGAGCTTGTTACCTATTTCTACGCCGCCCCAAAGTCGAAAAAATACAAACTCAAACTGCACCGATCCATCAAGAACATCCATACCGTATACCAATATACCGTTACGCGTGCGACGAGAAATCGGATATAGTGAATATATGTCGTATACTCCCCTTTCTCGCCGCGCGCTCCTTAATCGCGAAAAGGTTCATCTCAAACGTGATGAAATGGGAATCGATCTGTTTATCGAAGTTACGATGGCCATTTTTGCCCTTCTGGTTGCCGCAGTTGTTGTAACCGCGTATGTTCCTCGCCTATCGATGCTCATCGGGATCGCCGCGTTCCTCGCGGTAGCCGCGCTCGCTGTGATTCTCTATTTATTCCATATCCTGATGAAATACCGAGGCGACCTGAATGACCATATCTACGAAGCCCGGGGAAAACTCCACAAAACCGAACGATTAACCCACGACCACACCCTATCGGTTGGGAGACACACCTTTCGCGTAACCCATGCCAACGAACATGTCTGGAACTTCTTCAACCAAACTCATGAAGGACAAGAAGTCTCGGTCCTCTACAGTCCCCGCACGAAGATAATATGGAGCATCATGAAGGTTAATTAAACCTCTTCCACATTCCTTCTGAAATGATTTGCATATCGCGATCGACGACCCTTATTGCCGTCGTGTCGTCGATCGCATACACTGGCTCGGTCACCTCTTTCGAGATCTTCTCAACGTTCTCTACACTCATTGCTGGGAAGTGGAGCGAATTAAGATGTGGCCTTATGTGAAAATCGACAAGTCCTAATCCCTGGGTTGCGTCTGCTCCGATCTTTTCATTGTTATACAATCTCGGCGAATCGCTGAGCACTAAATTCGCAGTTGCGACCATGCTCCCCGCACTTATTCCCACATATACACGGGTTTTTAAAAGTTCGGGAATCTGTTGTTTCAACCCAGACTTCTGAAGCCAATACATTAAGTGGAATGTATTTCCTCCGCCAAACATAAGTACGTCTGCATTTTCGAGCCTGCGCTCGGCCATCTCAGCATCGATCGCCGAAATATCAACGATATCGGTTTCTGCAAAACCCAATTTCATTCCGTATGATATGTCCTTAATCAGCCAATCTTTATCGCCATCCTCGACATTTGCGGCCGTCGGAATAAAGGCAAGTTTCAATTCGCCAAACGGACGTACACAGAGATCTTGTAGAGCTTTTTTTATAGACTCGTTGGTGATCCCGTCAGAAGTGAGTAGCAATTTCATAATTGATTCAAAACCGCTTCAACATCTCGCACATCGTCAATTATGTATTTTACGCCAAGTTTTTCGGCTTCTCTGCGGTTTAAATGTCCACTAAGTACAACAATGGGGGTCGCTCCAGCGTTTTGCGCCATCTGGACGTCTGTCTTTGCGTCTCCAACAAATACCGTTTCGTTCGGCGACACGTTCTGGGTTTTCATAATAAGGTCGAGCATATAGGGATGCGGCTTTGTTTTCTCGTGGTCGTTTATTTCTGAAGAAGTCACAATCTGCGAAAAAACGTTAGGAAATCCGAAATGTGGAATTATCCGCTCCTTTAGCATCTTCGGCTCGTTTCCCGACGCCACGGCGAGGATGTATTTTTTACTGAGCTTTGAAAGCAAATCTTGGACACCTTCATGAATCGAAAGCGCGTCGATAAACGTGTTCCCCCAAAATTCTTTTTCATACGCGGCATATACTTCTGCGACTTTATTGTGATGTTCCTTCAATAGTTCATCGATCACCGCCTTGTATGACTTCCCCCATTTTGAAAGAATCCGATCACGTTCAACCTGAAGTTCAAGATGTATACCAGCTTTTTCGAGTGCCTGGTGATAGCACGCAAAATACGCCTCCTTGGCACCGGTTACAAACACATCATCCCAGTCAAATGCCACGAGCTTTATCATGAGATGATTATACACGGCAAAAAACATGTACAGGGCATGCTAACAATCTTTTTTATTCTATAATTCCACCTTCGAGGTGGTATTGCGAGTAAAGGTGTATAATGAAGGTATGAAAAAAAATAATGATAAGGCAAAAACAATAATCGGATCGATGGCCGTCGGGGCCGCTGCAGTTGCCGCAGGCGCCGCGGTGTTCTTTAAGGACAAAAAGAATCGCGACATGGCCTTAAAAGCGATAGAAGACTCTAAAAAGAAACTTCTTGAAGCCAAAGATGAACTCGAAGAAAAGGCTCGCGAGTTGCTAAATATGGGTGAAGAAGTCACGACAGAAGCCATCGCTGACGCAAAAAAAACCGCCAAAAAGGCTGAGAAAGTCGTCGAAAAAGAACTCACCAAGACCGAAAAAACGGTCAAGAAAGCGATAAAAAAAGCGCCGGTAAAAACAACCAAAAAGCCAAGCGCTAAATAGTGAGTTTCCGAATAAGGTACACTACCGGTATGCAAGTCCCTCAATCACGTACCGATCGCACGCATTTGCCCCTCCCTTCTGACATGCCTGTATCTGTGCCTAGACCCGCAGATGATACTCATAAAGACTCATGGATCGATCGCGATGGGTGGACGGTGAATTCAGTAATCGAAGACCCACTGGACGAGGGTGGAAACGGCGCCACCGACCTCATAATAGTCTCCAAGCTTGAAGGCACAAAGACCATCAGCCACCAGTACGCACGGCGCGATTTTGAGGCAATAAACACGTGTAGCCTCGGACTCACCGCGGCGTCAACCTTGCAAGATTTCTTGACGATACTGGGCGCATCTACGACGCCTCTTCGTGACCCCGATGGTACGCAGTGCGACCGCGATGAGCTCATACAACGCCTAACAGAGCTCCACCATGCCTTGGTAGTGTCATATTCGCTGACTGGCGCACCGCCCTCTCTTAACGAGCGTATCAGACTATTGACCAGCGTACCCGTTGTAGGAAACGCACGAAATACCGCGGAGTATATAATGTCGCGGCATATAGGCCGTCAAAAGGCCCAAACCCCCGCACAAACGCCTGAACCACGACACTTAATTACGCCACCCGTCACCCCTGGAACGCGCTTCTTTGACCGGTTTAAGAAGAAATGAGGCTACTGGCCGCATAGAAGCTCACGATTGCGGCGCTCACGATAACATTCAAGGACTTATTGATCCCCCACATGGGAATCTCGGCGATTGCGTCGCACAGCTTCAGTGTTTCTTTGGTGACCCCGAATGTTTCGTTCCCCACAAGAAGCGCGACGGGCTTTTTATATACAATCTTTCGGTAGTCGACCGAGGTTTCGTCTTGCTCAACAGCCACGACCTGCACTCCCTCTTTATGAAGTTCTGCGATAGCCTCCGAGGCGGTCGCCTATATTCCCACGGAACGACTTTGTAGGTGCCTATTGAGGCCTTTTGAATACGGTGATTGGGGGGAATTTCGGTGTCTCCGCAAAGGTATATTTTGGTCACCGCGAGGCTGTCTGCGAGCCTAAACAATCCGCCAATATTATAGGTGTCATACACATTTTCGACCACGAGATATATCGGGTTGCGGCGTATTGAGGCGGCCTCGGCCGGATCAGCTTCGCCGAGGCCGCGAAGCTCTTTTGCGTTCAGTTTCATGGTTCTATTATACCCTGCTCCCAGCCCAAAAATCGAGTCTTAGCCTATAGTTGAATTTTAGTCTGACTTATAGTATAATTCGCCCTATGATCACTGTTCGCAAAATACTCACTTCAGGCACGATTTTGGGTCTTCTCTTTCTTATTTCGGTGCGCTTTAACTCAGGCGTAAACGCCGGCCAATATGGTAACCCCGAAGAACCCAGAAGTGGCAACCTGCTCATCGACAAACTGGTAAGTCGCGTGGCCAATACCGACCCCAATTCGGTTGAATATGTAGATAATCTATCGTCTTCAGACAACCACTTTAAACCAGGCGACGCCATCTCATTCAAGCTGAGAGTAAAAAATGACACGAATGAAACCGCTCCTCATGTGAAAATTGACGACCTCGTTCCCCCCTATATTGAGCCTCAAAATGGCGTGTACGGCTGGAACAGCTCAACCCGGATTATTCATCCCGAAGTCGGACAAATGCAGCCTGGCGAAGAAAAAGATTACATCATACCGATGCGTGTCTATACCAACGACCGTCTTCACGCCTCAGGTAGTCTGTTGTGCGTCTCAAACAAGGCCGAAGTCAGCTGTGACCAAAAAGCCGACGAAGATTCAGCCCAATTCTGCATCGAAACCCCACCCCAGCCGACTGCCACTCCAACGGCAACACCTACGGCGACGCCTACCCCGACTACAACCAGCACTCCTACTCCTACGCCGACTGCTGGCCCCACCCAGACACCTACTCCAACCACCGCACCACAGGCATCGGTCGTACCTAAGACCGGTCCCACAGGTGGCATCTTCTTGGTTGTTTTTGAAGCGCTTACCCTAGGCGCCGGAATAGCCATAAAACGCAAAGTCTCTTAACAGTTCCTTATATACATATGTGGAAATCCACATAACGGTGTTATATAATCGCCCAAACCTGTGAGAAAACGCAGAGAAACATTAAACGAAGAAAATTCACTCCTTGTCATCACCAACTACCACGATGACACCCGCGAGATTAAACACCTCGATCCTGTTGCTATTCATGCAAAGCGTATCCTTACCCAACTCTCAAAATCCCAAAAGATCCTCGTACTCGCCGAAAAAACTGGCCGCAAAAAGACCCATGTCGTGAATAAGCAACTTACCGTGCTACGCATCTGGGAGAAGAAGAACCCCGCTTCCTTCCCTATCATCTTATCCTACGTAGCCAAATACAACAAAATCCGCATGATCCACATTCAGTTCGACTTCAACACGTTTGGCGGCACCATTCCCAGTATGTTTTTGCCGCTTCTTATTGCTGCGCTTAAGCTCATGGGAAAGCATGTATCGATCGAGCTACACCATGTGCCGTTTGATATCACCACCATTAAACGCCATCACAGGAATAAGGCACCAATATTCTTAAACGCCATGAACCACGCGTTGTTGTATTTCTACAAGGCACTCGGCGTGTTGTGCGATAAGGTCATCGTTTTTGAAGAGGACTTGCGTGAACGGCTGATGACCGCCATTCCCGAGGAAAAACTGATCGTTTTACCAATGGGAGTACACGAACAACAGGCGCAAAACAAGAGTGCGGCTAAACGCCGATTGGGACTTAAATCTGACCAATTTGTCCTTATGTCATTTGGGTTTTTTGATTGGCACAAAGGCACCGACTGGATCGCAAAAACGATACAGGAACTCAAGATTCCAAAGGTCAATCTTCTCTTAGTAGGCGGCCAGAATCCGAGCCTAAAATACACGGCTAATTATCGCCAATTTTATCGCGATATCATGAAGCTTTCGATGCAAGCAAAAAAGAATATTAAAGTCGTTGGATTTGTGACCGATAAACACATGTCGATGTATTACTCGGCGGCAGATTTAATCGTCTTCCCCTACCGTGAATTCCTCTCGGCCCCGACTGCGGTAACCCATGCCTTAAGTTTCGGTAAACCGATCGTTTTTTCAAACAATTTAACGGACTACACTAAGTCCCCCGATTTCGCCCACGCAATGGACATGGCCGGGCTCACGACCAAAGACCTCTTCTTCCCGCTTCACAAGACCGAATTTGAGGCATTTATCACGCATATTAAACACAACAAAGATATCTATAAAAAGCTCGTAAAATTTAGCCAAATTTTGGCCGGGGAACGTAAATCTACCCGTGTTCTTCGGGACTACCAGACTATCATCTCAAAGCGCTACGCAATGCGCCCGCGCTTCATGTTTCGCTTCCGTTAGACCACTCCCTATGAAAGGTAATTTCTTTTATAAAC
>JACOTV010000014.1 GCA_016178125.1 Candidatus Microgenomates bacterium
TCGGAAGCTTTGTGGTGTCTGACAAACATGCTAACTTTATTATTGACGAGGGAGAAGGAAATCCCGCGGACCTGAAAAAACTCATGGATATTGTTAGAGTTAAGGTGAAGGAGAAATTTGATATCGAACTTAAAGAAGAAATTCGGGTTGTTTCATAATATTGCTATGGAAGATGCATTTTATATACAAGGTGGAAGAGAATTATCGGGCGACGTTACGCTTTCGGGCGCCAAAAATCTTGCGCTCAAAGTCATCATTGCGTCTCTTATGTTTGAGGGAAAGGTCGTCTTTCAAAACGTGCCTCGTATAAACGACGTAACCGAGCTCTTGCATTTAATTCAGAAACTAGGCGTCAAAACTAACTGGATCGAGACCAATACGCTTGAAATCGATCCTACGACTCTTACAAGTAGTACTGTTGATTTACTCCATGCCTCGAAAATGCGTGTATCGTTTTTGCTTTTTGCGCCGCTTCTTCAGAAGTTTCGCGAGTGCAAAATTCCGAATCCCGGAGGATGCAGATTGGGTCAGCGCCCAATAGATCGTATTATCGACGGGCTAGAAGCGCTTGGTGCACAGGTGGATTATGACTCGTTATCGGGGTTCTATAGCGCCGACTTGGCCGATGAGCCTCAGGGGTCGTATCATTTCCCCAAGCCGTCGCATACTGGTACCGAGCTTCTTATTATGTTTGCCGCTTTGGGGTCACACGATATCGTTCTTAAAAACTGCGCAACTGAACCCGAAATTGATGACCTTATTGCCTGCCTCAATGAAGCGGGTGCACAGATTAAGCGTCACAAAGACGAAATCCATATAAAGGGCGTAAAGTCGTTAAAACAGCAAAAACCGTTTGTCGTATCTTCTGACCGTAACGAAGCGGTAACATTTGCGATACTCGGCATCGCCTCACGGGGCACCGTAAAACTGGGCCCCATCGCGCCCTCACAAATGGATACGTTTATTGAATATATAAAGAAGACGGGAAGCACGGTAGATGTAAACGGAGAATATATCGGATTTGCGTTTAACGGTCGCATCAAACCTGTCGATATAGTGACCGCTCCGCACCCCGGATTCATGACCGACTGGCAGCCGAACTGGGCGGTGCTTATGTCTCAGGCCGATGGGCATGCCACCATTCACGAAACGATTTTTGAAAATAGATTTTCGTATGTGTCTGAAATGAAAAAATTGGGCGCAGATATGAAATTTATCGACATGCATGTCAACGATCCGGAAAAGACCTATCAGTTTAACTACAGCAAACGCCGAACCTATCGTCAGGCGATCGAAATAACGGGTGGTGAACCACTGCATGGCGGTGTTTTAAAAATAGCCGACTTGCGCGCCGGCGCGACGCTTTTAATCGGCGCGCTTATTGCAACGGGCGAATCAATTCTTCTTGATGCTTCTACCTTGGAGCGCGGTTATGAAGATATCGTCAAAAAGGTTTCACTACTCGGCGGCGACATTAAACGCGTATAATGATTTCTGCAATCTATGACAGAACACGTTAACAACATGTTAAAAATGCGCAGTATTTCGATTAAATACGCGCTTGAAGGAATGACCTGGGCGTTTAAATCCCAGGCAAATTATCGGATTCACTTCTTTTTTTCGATAGCGGCTCTTATCGCATCATATGTACTCCATATTTCCTATGTAGAATTTCTGGTTATTTTGATGCTTATTTTCATAGGCATTATGGTCGAGGCGATAAACACCGCAATTGAGCTCACTACAGACGCCATCGACAAGCAGTGGCGGACCGACATTAAACTTGCAAAAGACGTGTCTGCGGGGGCTATGTTGATCTTTTCATTTGGGGCACTTATTATTGCTGGTATTATTTTTATTCCAAAGCTCATCGCTCTTATTAACTAACTATGCCGCTGTATTTATTTGCCACGTTCATTTCGTTTATTATTCACGCCGTACTCATAGTTCCGTTTATCAACTTTCTTTATCGCATCAAGGCGCAGCGTGCGGACCAAAAAACAAAAGATGCATTCAACAAAAGCACGCCGATTTTTGACAAGTTCAACAAGCATAAGGCTGGGACCCCCGTTGGCGGCGGCCTTTTGATAATCACCGTCACCCTCAGTTTGTTTTTATTTGTACTGTTTCTTTTTGTGAGCTTCAATCAACCGATTCGTACGAACTTTCCCTCGATTGCGGGGGAAATACTCATATTGCTGTTTACGTTTATGAGTTTTGGATTACTTGGCGTATATGATGACCTTACCAAAATGTTTTTCTGGCGAAAAAAAGGCCATTTTGGGCTCAGATTGCGGCATAAGTTAATCCTTGAAACGGTTCTCGGGTTGGTGATTGGATACTGGTTGTATGCAAGCCTGAAAATCGATATCATCCATGTGCCATTTTTAGGGGTGTACCATATCGGTGTTTTTTATATTCTCTTTGCGGCGTTTACGATTATTTCATTCGCCAATGCAGTAAACATGACCGACGGGCTCGATGGCTTGGCAACAGGGGTTCTTATGATTGCTCTGACCAGTTTCTGGATTATCGCAGCGTCGATTATCGATGTCCCAACTTCGATATTTATTGCTATTTGGCTCGGAGGGCTCATGGCATTTTTGTATTTCAATATTCCCCCAGCTCGTATATTTTTAGGCGATACCGGGTCGCTTTCGTTCGGCGCATCGTTTGCCGTGGTTGGGCTCATTCTGGGAAAAGCGTTCACGCTTCCTTTGATAGGCGGGATTTTTCTGGTTGAGATATCTAGTTCGTTCATACAACTTATGAGCCGTCGGTTCAGGCACAAGAAAGCCTTTGCCGCGGCGCCGTATCATTTGTTTCTTCAGCAGCGCGGTTGGGAAGAACCCAAAATCGTGATGCGGTTTTGGCTCATCAGTATTCTTCTTTCGGTCTTTGGCCTGATGCTTGCGTTTATGAAGTAAATCCAGGTAGAATGGCATATGCGTTCGAGGCTGTTTTTTATACCGTTATTCATCGCGTTTATTGGTCTTTTTTTTGTATTCGAGGCTTCATCAATTCGAGCTCTAAACGAAACGGGGGATAGCTTTTACTACTTTAAACTACAAATTGTCTGGGTCTCAATAGGTATTTTTCTCATGACGTTTTTCTCGTTCTTTAACTATCGGCGATTATATGCGCTCTCGTTTCCCCTCATGGCCGCAACTATTGCATCATTGATCTTTGTTCTTATTCCAGGGATCGGATCAAGCGCGCTCGGTGCGCGCCGATGGATTGATCTGGGGATAATCACCTTTCAGCCAACAGAACTTGCCAAATTAAGCATGATTATTTATCTTTCGTCTTGGTTTGCAACCCGTGAAAAGGGACAGCGATTTTTGTCGTTTATGTTACTACTGGGGTTTGTTATGGCACTGATTCTGTTGCAGCCTGATATGGGAACGACGATCATCGTGTTCGCGATAAGTATCATCATTTACTATCTGGCCGGAGAGCAGCTGTTATATTTGATTCTTTTAGTTCCGGCCTCGATACTCGGATTTATCTTTTTAGCACACACCTCGCCATATCGGTTGCGGCGACTAATGGCCTTTCTGGATCCATCGGCAGACCCCTTAGGAGTCGGTTACCATGTGAACCAAATTCTGATATCGCTGAGTAACGGGGGAATGCTGGGGCGTGGGTTTGGCGCATCGAAACAGAAGTACTTATTTTTACCCGAGGCTCATACCGATTCAATCTTTGCGATTATCGGCGAAGAATTTGGATTCGTGGGTGCTGTACTCATTATCTTTATCTATGGAGTGTTGATTTATAAAATGTATCAGATTGCTTACTTGGCAAAAGACCGCTACAGCAGGCTCTTGGCGGGGGGAATTCTGGCGTATTTTTGTTTACAGATTACAATAAACTTAGCGGGGATGGTCACACTCCTTCCCCTGACCGGAGTTCCCCTCCCATTTATTTCATATGGCGGGTCAAACCTCCTCATTTCGTTCACGCTAATGGGTATAATGCTTAACATCGGTCGCTCAGTTAAGAGCCCGTCAACAACTGCGGGGCATAAGCACCACAAGGCGCATAAAAAGACCGGTCTTGGGATGTCGCCGCTTACGGTCCGGGCCAAGCGGACGAGTAAACGATTGAGAAAAGCATAACGTATGAAAATACTCATAACAGGCGGTCATGTAACGCCAGCACTTGCCGTAATCGATGAAATCAAAAACCACGAGATAGTTTTCGTTGGTCGGCAGTTTGCCTTGAGTAACGAAAACACTGAGTCGTTTGAATACAAAGAAATAACCGCGCGGGGAATTCGTTTCATAAACCTGGTAACAGGAAGGCTTAACCGATCATTTACCTTAGAAGCGCTCAGAAGCCTACTTCTTATACCGCGAGGGTTTTTCCGAGCAGAACAAATCATACGTGCGGAAAAACCCGATATCGTGCTCTCATTTGGCAGTTACCTTGCTGTTCCGATTGCGTTTTGGGCGCATCGAAATAAAATTCCGGTGTTTACTCACGAACAGACCATTCAGCCCGGGCTTGCGAATCGTCTTATTTCTCGGTGGGCGAAGAAAGTGTTTATTTCATTCCCCCAATCAAGACAGTTCTTTCCGGCAGAAAAGGTTGTACAAACGGGAAACCCAGTACGTAAATCAATATTGAAGGTCGCCGAAAAACCGTTTCATATACCCAAAAAAAAGCCGGTAGTGTACATAACCGGGGGTTCGCTGGGCTCACATAGCATTAACATGCATGTGAAATCGATTCTCGATGAGCTCAAAAAAGAATTCTTCGTGATACACCAAACAGGAGACACCAAAACATACAATGATTACGATCGACTTGCAAAATATGCCGACGAATCGTACATGGTACGCAAACATGTTGGCGCTAAGGAATTGGCATATATATACGACGAGTCCGATATAGTCGTATGTCGCGCTGGGGCAAATACCGTTTTTGAATTGATTGCGATGTCCAAGCCCTCGATATTTATTCCGCTGCCGTGGTCGGGGCACGACGAGCAGCGTAAACAGGCAAAGCTCTTAAAAGATGCCCACGTTGCTCTGATATTCGAACAATCGCGGCCAAGCATCGAGCTTCTGGATTGCATACGGACAATGGCCGGTGACGTTAAACAGTATTCAGATTTTAGCAAGTTGAAAACGCTTACCACCGAAGATGCAAGCCGACGGATCTATGAAGAGATTCTTAAGGCGTAGCGCACGCGTTGGCGCGATTCTCTGGCTTGCACTCGCGCTTTCAGGGGTCCTGATTTACCTGTACCAAACCTATTCGGTGAAAAATGTCGTTGTTATTTCAAATGATGGAAATCAGTCGCACTTAGTTGGACTGAGCGAACTCTACGGCGCGAATCTCTTAATTCTCAACGAGAAGCAACTCGAAAAAGACCTTATGGGCAAAAATCCCGCCCTGAACTCGATTGCGGTAAATCGCGTATATCCCGCCACGCTACAGCTTCGTGTATCTCTCAGAAAACCGATTGTCGCACTTCAGGCAAGCGATGAAGGGGTGTTTATTCTCGACCACGAGGGAGTGATATTACTCAGGCTGCAGAAATATACCGGTCCATTACCCATACTAAAGTACTACCAAACGTTTCCGTACAAGCAATATCAGGTTGGCGACAAAATAGACTATAAAGATGTTATGACGGCACTTTACTTCACCGACGCGTTATCGGGCTTTGGATACCCTGCAAAGCGTATTGATATCGACGGACTGTATATGATACGATTACTAGTGATCGATAATAAAACGTTTTTTGCGACGTCTGAGAAGGACCGCGAGATTCAACTGTACCAGCTGAAGGAACTCTTGAGGCAGTTTAAACTTCAAGGGAAAGATTTTAAGACGATCGATTTGCGTTTTGATAAGCCGGTAATTACGATTAAATGAACTTATGTCGGATCAACTCATCTGCGGAATAGATATAGGAAGCGCCAAGATATCAACCGTGGTGGCGACACAACTTAAGGAAGAGGATCAGGATATCGATCAAGTCACCTCAGCGGTCGAGGAAAGCGTAGAAAAAGCCGAACGCATGGCTGGTCATAAGATAACGCGGGCATACGTGTCGGTTGGCGGTCCTCATATTGCCTCGATAAACTCCCATGGCGTTGTCGCGATTTCAAATCCTCAAGAAGGAATCGTTAGTGAAGATGTGGAGCGCGTCGTCGACGCCGCTCGTGCCATTTCACTGTCGACGACGCGCCAAATAATAGACGTTGCGCCGCGTGAATACATAGTCGACGGCCAACCTGGAATCAAAAATCCCGTCGGCATGAGTGGTGTACGCCTCGAAGTAGACACGCATATTGTAACGGCGTCGCTTACGAATTTAAAAAATCTCAGTCGGTGTCTTGCAGACTTAGATATCGAGAACGCAGGGTTCGTGTTTTGCGGATTTGCATCTGCGGAGGCTGTTTTGACCGATACTGAAAAAGAATTAGGGGTATGTCTTGTTGACATAGGCGGCGGTAAGATCGATATCTGTTTGTACGCAGACGGTGCGCTTTCGTATTCTGGATCGATCGCAATTGGCGCCCGCCATGTAACCAACGACATAGCCGTTGGCATGCGCGTTTCGCTTGAATCGGCCGAACGTATTAAACTGTTTCTTAGTAAACACGTTCACGAACTTTCCAAAAAACCTAAAAAAGACGACCACTTAGATCTCTCAAGCCTTCAACTTCCCGAACAAATTACCGAAGTTTCGACTAAAATGCTTCTGGACGGTATCATTGGGTCACGGCTTGAGGAAATTTACAGGCTAGTGGGCGAAGAGATCGAAAAAAGCGGATTTGCGACCGGGATTCCCTCGGGGGTCGTTATAACCGGAGGCGGTGCATTAACCGTCGGCATGATCGAAACGGGGCGTAAAATTCTCGGATTGCCTATCCGCATTGGCGTACCAAGCGAAGTATCAGGGTTACTCGATGAAATTCTTGACCCACAATACGCAGCCACCGTGGGTTTGATTTTAGCAGTTATTAGGTTTGTTAGGAGCACTCTTGGGTGGTCAAACGCCTGCTAAGCGTTGGGCATACACCCCGGTCCGTAAATAACTGAACCACAAATGTCCCAGTAAGAAAGTAATATATGCTCGTTAAACCGAAAGCCGGCCAGCCGGCAAAAATCAAAGTTATCGGTGTAGGGGGCGGTGGAAGCAATGCGCTTTCGTCGATGATTTCAGATGGAGGAATTCCGGGTGTCGAGTTTGTGGTCATAAACACCGATGCACAAGCACTTCTTGCCAATAAGGCTCCCATTAAAATACAAATAGGCGATAGTATTACCCGTGGCTTAGGTTCAGGCGGTGACCCAGAAATGGGCCGTCAGGCAGCCGAAGAATCGCGTGAGAAAATCAAAGAAGAAATAGAAGGCTCGGACATGGTCTTTATCACCGCAGGAGAAGGCGGCGGTACGGGTACCGGTGCCGGAGCAGTTGTAGCCGAAATAGCACGCGAAACGGGTGCGCTTACTGTGGCGGTTGTTACCAAGCCGTTTGACTTTGAGGGTGCCAAACGAAAGATTGTTGCCGAAGAGGGAATTCAGCGCTTAAAAGAGAAAGTAGACACCCTTATCATTGTGCCAAACCAGAAAATTCTTCAGGTCATCGACAAAAAAACCTCAATCGTTGATGCGTTTAAACGGATCGACTCAGTGCTTCATCAGGGAGTAAAAGGCATAGCCGAGCTTATTACTGTCGCAGGACTTATCAACGTAGACTTTGCCGACGTGCGCACTGTCATGAGTAATGCTGGTACTGCCCTTATGGGAATGGGTATTGGAACGGGGGACAAGCGTGCGATGTCGGCTATTAAACAGGCGATTTCTTCACCACTTCTTGATGTTTCTATCGAGGGCGCCAAGGGAATCCTCTTTAATGTGGTCGGCGGGCCCGATCTTAGTATGAGTGAAATCGACGAAGCGGCGTCGATAATTGCAAAAACCGTGGACCCCGATGCCGACATTATATTTGGCGCAGTAATCGACGAAAAACTCATTGATCAAATAAAGATTACGCTTATTGCCACTAAGTTCGATGAAAACCGCCTCAAGATATTCCGCTATCGTAAAGACTTAAACGAAGAGCCATCGATGCTTAACAAACAAGACGACAAACCCCATGAAACGCTTAAAACCCCTGAGCCTGCACTCGACGAATTCAGCGAAGACGAATTTTCGACAGAAGAAGAAGGCTTCGATATTCCCGCGTTTCTCAGAAAGAAATAACATCTTCTTATATCCATGAAAAGCATTTCAATTGTCGGTTTTGGACGATTCGGTGAAACGCTTCTCACCTTGTTCGGCGATGATTTTAAGGTAGGGATTTTCACCAGAAGCGAGAAGAATAAGGAGCGAATCCCCAAGCAATCGAACATTAGAGTATTGCACACGGCTAACGAGATCTACGAAGCTGAGGCCATTTTCTATTGTGTACCGATATCTCAATTTGAGTCGATTCTCACTGACCACGCCATGTTTATACATGATGAACACACCCTTCTCGACGTACTTTCGGTAAAACTGCATCCAAAAACCGTATTTGAACGGGTTCTTAAAACCAAGAAGACACAGGCGATTCTGACCCATCCTATGTTTGGACCCGATAGTTCAAAGAATGGGTTCAGTCAATTGCCGCTGATCTTAGATCAGTTTAGAGCAGATGACAAAACCTACACTTTTTGGAAAACCTATTTTGAAAGCAAACTGCTCAATGTCATAGAAATGACCCCCGATGAGCATGACCGCCAGGCGGCCGACTCGCAGGGCTTAACTCATTTCGTCGGCCGCCTCCTTCAGGAATACGGCTATAAACAAACCCAAATCGATTCCTTAGGTGCTACAAAACTCCGCGAAATCATGGACCAAGTATGTAACGACACCTGGGAGCTGTATTACGATCTGGAGCGCTACAATCCGTATACCAAAGATATGGTCAAGAAACTTGACTCCTCGTTCGAACGACTTCACAAGAAAACATTTACCACCTAAGTTCTTTCGTCATATTTACCTAGTTCTCATAATCGGGTACTAAACTGCTGTTTATTATCAATACTTATCATCTATGCACACCGAAGAAACAGTAGTCAGAACCAGTGAAGCAAGAGCGCCCGTTCAAGAAGTTCGTCGTGAGGTGGTCGAAACCGAAACACCAGACCAAGTCATAACCGAGGGAACATATCGCAAAAAGAAAGCCATTTTCCGTACGTACCAAATAATTTGGTATATTTTGGGCGTAATCGAAGTATTACTTATTTTTAGAATTCTCCTTAAGGCGATAGGTGCAAATCCTCTAAGCGGATTTGCGAACTTTGTGTATACCACGAGCGATCCGCTTGCCGTGCCGTTTGCCGGCGTATTAGGCGTAAGTGCAGCAAATGGAGCTGTCATCGAGTGGACCACCTTCATTGCGATGGCAGTATATGCGCTCGTCGTATATGGCATTGAGCAGTTGCTTCAAATAACCAAGCCCACCAATCCACAAGAGGTTGTTGATACAGTAGATACGGTCTGATTATGTACTGATCGGCTCATGCGCGCGACCAAGTAACTTATAGTATAATAAGGGCCTTATGAGTCGTGAACAGGAGTCATTTCTACGCAAGCGAACCACCAATCCACAAACTGCCTTTTTAAAGGTAACCGAAGGTCATCCGCCAATACAAGATCTGCATCCTCTTAATCCCGACGTTGCGCCACTCATACAAGATTGCGTTACGGCGGGGATCGCATTCATTGGTAATCGCGTGCAGCATCCAGATATTCGAGATATTGGTCAATCGACGTGGTGGATGCTTAATAGTAGGACATTTATGGTAGGTGTGCCAGTTGCGACACACGAGCACGAAGATCCTGAGGCGCAATTTTTACTGAACGAAATGGCAAATAATCGAGTCGTTATTGCTCCAAGCCATGCTGCGATTTATATGCCGACAGGATTTCTTCGTGATGTATACGAACGGCCCGAGGTAGCCTTGACGACCATTGTAGAAACGGGATCCCAGTTAAGAGATATTATGCACGGGAGGCTTGATATCGATGGTACAGATATTGTTGAGCGAGCGCATGCTTATAATGCGGAATTCGTGTTGCATATGCTTTCAAAAAATCCCGATATTCAACTCGATGACGCAATTTGGACTGTGCTACACGAATATCCCAATGGCATTGCAGATCTTGACCAACATTTATACTACCCCCCAACAACCTCTGAACTTCTGCGTCAGGTTGCCGTGGAAGGTGTTTCCGACGAAGATTATTCAAAAGCTGCAAAGCACCCTACTGCTCGAAAACTATTACGCGCAGTTGATCAAGGGGACTATAGCGCGGTAACTCGTTTTGCCGCTACGCTAGAAGCGGATCTCAACATTAACCCCTATCCTTCAGTAGAGCGTATATTGCGTGAGAATCGAACGCACGCGTATTTAGTAGCTCGACCGGTAGACTCGGCCCCTCGCGATAAATCAGTCTTCTCGGCGTCTGGGCAGAGTGGGGCCTATCCGTACTGGGTAAGTGTAATGGATGATATTCACTCTGCAACGTTTATTT
>JACOTV010000123.1 GCA_016178125.1 Candidatus Microgenomates bacterium
GCTTATGAACGAGTGTGTCATTGTCAAGAAATGCAAGGTATTCTCCTTGTGCTCGCTTCGATCCTTCATTGCGAGCTTTTGATGGTCCATAGTTTTTATCAAGTGTAATAACGGTTATTTTGTTGCCAAACTTTTTTTTCAACACTGCTGTATCTTTATTTGGGGATCCATTATCAACGATTATTACTTCAAGCTGAGTCGATGAAGAGCTTGCGAGTATCGAGCGAATAGACGCAGAAGTATATTTCTCGCCGTTATAGGTGACTATTACGACTGATAGTTTTGGTTTGGTTTTTTTCATAAATCTTTAGACCGACGAAGCAAAAATTATTGCTCGTATAGTCAGGAACAATCTCTTTCGGTTGAGGCTCATTATATCAGTAATCGTACAACCAATATAAACGGGTATAAGGGCAACAATACGTAGTACCCGCTCTGTGCCATCGAAGTTCTTTATGACCGTTCGTAAACGATTTTTACGGATGTCAAAAAGAGTATTTTCTTGTACGAGCTGTTTTTTGTACGTTGCAGATATCTTGTGATACACGCGGCTTGTGGGACAGTAGTGGCACTCCCCGCCCCGTGATCTGGCGCGTAAACTTAAGTCCACATCTTCATAGTATGCCCCAAACCACTCGTCAAACCCGCCGAGTTCGGTAAAAAATGACTTATGTATCATAAAGGCCGTGCCCGACACATAATCGCATTTCAGTTGATGGTCATATTGGCCGGTATCTTTCCCTCCGCCTTTACCATGTCCAATGCCACTAAATGAATACCTACCACCAGCGTTGTCAAGCATGCTCGGGTCTGAGTAGTAGAGAATTTTTGGTTGGACCAGTGTCCTCTCCGAAACGACAGCCTTGACCAGCTTATCGATGCTGTCTTTTTCTACGACGACGTCGTTGTTCATAATCAGTAAGAGGTCCCCCATTGCATATCGTGCGCCCAGATTAAAGCCACCGGTATACAACTTGTTTATCGGTGACGAAATTATTTTCACGTTCCCCATTTTGTTATATCTCTTCTTAAGCAGCTGAAGACTGTTATCTGTTGATGCATTATCAACAACAATGATCTCAAACCATGGGTAAGAGGAAGTAAGTACTGATTCGACAGCTTCGTGTGTGAGTTCGTAGCCGTTATAGTTGAGAATAATAATAGATACCGTTAAGCGTTTAGACATATCTGAGCCAAGCAAGTCCCTTTCTAATATACTGCCTCAATCCAATAGGACCAAACATTATTTTTTCGGTGTCATTGTTTCCAGATCGATACGATCGAATTTTCGAGCGTTTCTGTAACGTTATATGTATGTTGCGAATATTCCAATATATCCCCCCGTATATTCCTCGAGCATACGCTGGTCTTTTTGTAACCAAACATTTGATGCTTAATCCTAGCCAGATAATGAGATTAAGAAAAAGCATAGGGACGAGAATGGGCAGTGATGTATTCTTTATGATATTAGAGATTTGATTTTTAGGCCCTTCGTAATATAAGTAATGCGCGATTGCGAGTTTTTCAGATTTGAAATGGTAGTGGTAGGCATGTGCCAGAGGTATGGTGTATATTTGATATCCTGCCAATGAAACTCTCCACGAAAAATCGGTGTCCTCTCCGTGGAATATATAATCTTCATCATAACCACCGATTTTCTTATATAGTTCGGTGCGGCATGCGGTCACAGCACGTGCACCAAAAATACGCATTGGTTTCTTAAGCGATTTATATCGCTGACTGTATAACTCGTAGGGAAAACCAAAAATGGTTAAAAAATGTCCGATCGATTCGGTATCATGGGAAAACGCGCTAATTAGAGTGCCTTGCGTCATCCCGATCGAAAGATCTTGCTCCATCGGTTCAACCAGTTTTGAGATGCAGTTTTTTTCAACAAGCACATCGCTCCCTAAGATAACGATATAGTTCCCACGAGCAATCCGCGCGCCATCATTACAAGTGGTTGGGGTTCCCCTGTTCTGTTTATGGAAGATGAGTTTCACTCTCGGGTCTTTTGAAAACGACTTCAGAATAGTTGTAGTTTTGTCTGACGATCGATCATCGACAACGATCAGTTCAAGGTTCGATTGCTTAGAGGCCAAAACTGCTCTCATGCATCGGCGAATCGTTTTGGCCGAATTAAATGCAGGAACAATCACCGAAATGTCAGGCTTTTTATTCATACGTTAAAATGGTTTTCCCGTGAGGTACGATGTCGCCTTCGAGAAATAATAGGTCATATCGCGATGAGCGCCGACTAGGGCGAACAAGTCATCGTCCGAAATCACACGCATTTTTTGTATAATGCGGCGTTTTTGTAAGGTTCTAGCTAAATGGGTGATATTCCACCATATGCCGCCAAAGAGCGCCGAGCTTTTGTAGGTGTCAAGACGGGCAAGCGAGGCGCATGCCAGGGCAAGCCAGCAGGCAATATGAATGGGGAGTATGGTGACCAAGCGTTTTCTTCCGAGATTTTTAATGTGCATTGCAATCATATTTTTACAGCCTTCGTAATGAATTTTTGCATCAACATAGTATGCTGCAGTCTTTTTTTTGGTGCCGTAATAGTGCCACACGGTGATCCCGGGGTGAAATATTGTTTCATATCCAGCGATCCAAGCACGCCAGGTTAAGTCGGTTTCATCAAGACCGAATCGATAATCCTCGTCGAACGCTCCAACTTGTAGCATTACGTTTTTACGTATGATCAGGCATGTCCCTTTAACTGAAAATACGCGGTCGATATGATCAAATTGTCCAGTGTCGCGCGCGCCTTGCGCGCGCTCGATAAGAAACCCAAATGGTCCCATGTAATCTCCCGCATAGTCAAAGTTTTTTGTGTTAGCACGATATATTTTCCCTTGAATGACGGCTATTTTTTTGGACCGAGAAAATGTTTGTTCAATAACCGTAAACCACCCTGGTTTGAGAATGGTGTCGTTATTCAGAAAAAATATATAGGTACCCTTGGACTCGTGCAAAGCCCTATTAAGTGCTTTTGATGTCCCAAGGTTCTCGGCGTTTCGTAATAATCTGAGATTCTTTATGTGCGAGAATGTTTCGGCGACAAGTTCATAACTACCGTCACGAGAACCATCGTCTATAAAGAGAATTTCGTACGCTTTGCTTTTTTCCTGAAGGATTGAGTTGATGCAGCCTTCCAGAAATTGACGGCCATTATAGTTGCTTACAATTACCGTGACCCGAGGTTTCATTCGTACTATTGTATAGTATAAACGTGCTCACTCAGGCGCATTCATCTGGTTTTTGATCCAGGTCTTGTAGCCCATTCCTTTCCACGGCATTCCTCGGTCAAATCGTTCCATCCACGGATAGTGATGTTTGTGTCCCGTTTCGCGGGAATGAACATCTCGCACATCGGCATGTTTTTTTGCGGGGCTGCCTAGCATAAGGGAATAATCTAGAACGTCGTGTGTAACGATACTCCCTGCTGCAATGACGCATTGACTGCCGATTTTGACTCCCGGCATAAGAAGAGCTCCTGCTGCGATAACAGAATAATCCCCTACCTGGGGAGCTTGGCAAAAATTTGAAGGGGGGGTTGGATCGCTCGTGAAAATGGCTTGCGGAAACACGAGAACAAAATTACCAAGGATTGCTTGGGGACAGATAAATGCGCCGCTATGAATGCGGCAGTAATCGCCAAATAGGCAGTCATTCTGGATATCAGATTGGGTCCCGATGGAACAGTGGCTTCCCATGCGCACGTTTTCTCGTATGATTGCTCTGTGCCCCGTTGTAAATCCTGGCCCAAATGTGCTTCCTGCGTAGATGATCGTATGACTACGTATAAAGCTACCTTCGCCGATGACCGTCTGAGGATTGTTATACGATGTATCTGAATAGTAGGCTTCACATGGCTCACCGATAACACAATTATTTGCAACAACAGTATTGTCTTGTATTACGACGTTATCGTATAAAACGGTATTGTCGCCGATGCGCACATTTTTGCCGAGTATGACATTTTTTCCTATTGTGAATCGATTATTAAACATCATAGGGATAGTTAAATCAGTTTGCGTTCGTACGTGTCGCTATTGTCTGTCCATTCGGTATCGGTATAACTAAGTAAGGATGCGGTGTTGGTGAGGCTCTGTATTGCGTGTGCAATGTAGGGACCTGTTTCAAGACGGGTGTAATAGCCGCGGTTTGCGCTGAGTATGCATTCTTGTCGTTCACCCGAACGCACGTCTTCTAAGACAACTCTGACTCGACCACTAATAATCCCAAACCATTCATGCCATTTTTTATGGTAATGGTTCCCTCGAACATCACCTTTTTTCGAGAAGACAACAAAATATATCTGCCCGAATTTTTTCTTGGCGTCATCGAGTTCTGATTCTTTCAAAAAAACCACCAACTTTCCTCGCGTGTCTTTTATCGTTTTTACTTTAGTAATGCTTACGTCCATACGGTCCATTTTATCGTAAATCTGTACGCAACGCCGTCTGAATCAGTTTTGCGACATATTCGATCTGTTTGTCGGTAAGTTCTGGATACAAAGGAAGCGAGATAACTTCGCGCGCTACCTTTTCGGCGTTTGGAAAATCTCCTCGTTTGTACCTGAGAAATCCAAATGCTTTTTGTAAATGAAGCGGGATCGGATAATGGATATGCGTAGTAACACCCCGCTCTGTTAAGTAGCTTTGGAGCTTGCTGCGTCGTTTTGTAGTTATTGCATAGATATGGAATACACTTGGGCGCGCAGGATACACGATAGGAAGCGTAATACCCGGTGTGTCTTTTAGTAACTCTGAGTAATATTTGGCGTGTGCACGACGTGCGCGATTCCATAGACCAAGATGCGATAATTTGACGCGTAAAATAGCAGCCTGAAGCGGATCGAGTCGTGAATTTACTCCAATGGAATCGTGGCGGTATTTTTTTGTTTGACCATACTCGTGAAGGCGGCGGATTTTATTGAGTAGTTTCGTATTATTTGAGGTAATCGCTCCCCCATCGCCGTATCCCCCTACATTTTTACTTGGATAAAACGAGAACCCCGCAAATATGCCAAAACTCCCGGTCTTTTTTTTGTTATATTCTGCGCC
>JACOTV010000124.1 GCA_016178125.1 Candidatus Microgenomates bacterium
AAATTCAGAAAACTCTATTTGTCGATCTCTTCGATTGTTATACTCATTGGCTTGTTTTCGATACTCCGCTTTGGATATCGGTATTCGATCGATTTTGTCGGAGGGACTAACCTTTCGTTTCAAGCGAAGCCGCCGATTACTAAAGAACTTGTAGCAAAAGCTACGCGCGACCTTCAAATCGAGGTTATACAGTCTGAAGTGAAAGGAGATCGAATAACGCTGCGTACAAAGGCTATCGATGAAAAAAAACAAGACAAGCTAAAAAATAACCTGCAAAGAGATAGTGGGTCAAAAGTACAAACACTTCTTGCCGAAACCGTTGGTCCTACCTTAGGACGCGAAACAATTCGCAAAACAATCATTGCGTCACTTATTGCGATTATCGGTATATTACTTTATATGGCATATGCCTTTAAAGGCTTTACGTTCGCCATATCTGCTGTGGTTGCACTTGCTCACGACTTTCTCGTTGTGTTGGGTATGTATTCGGTAGTCTCGCATTTCTTTGGTGCCGAGTTTGACACCCTGTTTGTCACCGCACTTTTGACCACCATGAGTTTTTCAGTCCACGATACGATTATTATCTTCGACAAGATACGCGAGTATAAACGCAAAATCGGATCAGGCGACGTCGAAGAGTATGCAAATCGAGCGCTCACTGAAACGCTTATTCGGTCGGTCAACAACTCGATGACCATTATCTTTATGTTGCTGGCACTCGTGCTTCTTGGCGGCACCACCATTAAATTCTTTGTCGCTGCTCTACTTATCGGTACGATAACCGGTGTGTACTCGTCGCCGTTTGTCGCGACTCCTGTGTGGGTATGGTTGGAAAGACGGAAAAAGAAATGAAGGTCATAACTCATCGCGTCGGGGAACTGCAGGCAAATTGCTACTTTTTAATTCAAGACAAGGATTGTGTCGTTATTGACCCCGGAGACTCTGCGGATTTTTTATTGGAGGAAGTTTCACGAAACAACTATTCAGTAAAAGGAATCATTGCAACGCATGGACATTTTGATCATGTTATGGGCGCTGGTGAAATGCAGCTGGCGCTTGGCGTACCTTTCTATTTAAATCTTAAGGATCAATTTCTCATGGACCGATTAGAATCGACTGCAAAACACTTTCTCGGGTATGAACCACAAATTATAAGGCCACATGAAACAACTGACATTTTTTTTGTTCCTGCTATCCCTATGCTTAAGGGAGTACGACTCATGGAGTCGCCTGGACATACTCCTGGAAGTATTTGTTTGTACTGCGAAGAAGAACAAATAGTATTTACTGGCGATACCCTATTTAAAGACGGTATCGGCCGCTACGATTTTTCATATAGTGATAAGAAAGAACTCTTCAGATCATTATACGAGCTGTTTGAACTTCCCGAGGAAACACTGGTATACAGTGGGCATGGAGACCCGACCACAATCGGTGAAGAAAAATCTCGTTATTAGCCTCGCGTGAACCTCCGAGGTTCACACGCGGATCGCAGCAAGGAGTGATTCGCGATCGTTTTTCAGGTCTCCGTTTTCTACTTTTGCAAAAATATCGTTAAGAATTTTACCGATTTGTGGACCAGGTGGTATCCCAAGTGCATTCATTACGTCTTGTCCGTTTATTTTAAGATCGGTTACCTTAAAAGGTTCTTTCTGTACTTCGGCGATGCGCTTTTTAAACAAGTCAAGGCGCCACGACGTAGGAGTGGCGCCACCACCTATACGGTCGCCAGTCCTGAGGTCAAGCATGTCTTGCAAATACTCATGCCCGACGTTTCGTATGAATCTACGCACTGCTTTATCGGTCTGGATTTCAGAGACGGTAAACTGATGGTGTTCAACGAGTCGTACGAGTTTCTCCTTTTGTTTGTTGGAAAGCTTGAGTCGATCTGCGATCTTGTCCATCATGTGCTTTCCCACAACTTCGTGATTATAAAAGGTGATGAGTCCCGTCTCTTCATCCTTTCTAAATGTTTTTGCCTTCCCCACATCATGTAACAATACGGCAAGTCGTGTTATTGGATCGGTCGCAGGAGTGTGCTTGAGTGACATGACCAAATGGGTGCCTACGTCGTATATATGATGGCGCTTGGGACTTTTTTGGGGAACGGTGAAACAGACATCGAGTTCGGGCAAAATAAATTCTAATAGTCCCGTGCTTCGAAGAAATAGAATACCCTCAGCAGGATGCTCAGAAGCCAATATCTTCAACAGCTCATCACGTATGCGCTCACCGGATATCTTTGTGATTGTTGCTGCGTTGTTGCGTATCGCGTCACGTGTTTGGTCTTCGAGCAAAAATCCCAATTGGCTTGAAAACCGAACGGCGCGCATGAGTCGAAGGGCGTCCTCACCAAATCGCTTGTTGGGATCGCCAACGGTTCGTATTAGTTTGCGCTCGATATCTTTTTGTCCATCAAAAAGATCAATAATCTTTGTACCGTCAAATGCTATGGCGTTCACCGTGAAGTCACGTCGGCTCAGATCCTCCTCAAGCGTTGCGGCCCACTCAATCTTCGAAGGATGGCGCGAATCGTCGTACGCAGACTCCGCGCGAAATGGAGTGACCTCAAACAACAGGTTATTATCTGAAGGAACCGTCACCGTACCATAGGTATTATGATAAAACGCTTTTTGCGGGAAGAGATTGAGGATTTCCTGGGGTGTGGCATTGGTGGTGAAATCCCAGTCGTTTCCATCAGTAGGGGGCACTTTTCCCATCACCAAATCTCGCACTACACCACCTACGGCGTATATTTGAAAACCGTTTTTGCGGAACTGATCCATAAAGCTGGTAATTGTGGCGGGAAGGGTTATCATGAAAGTATTATACAAATGTACTATACTTGATCCAAATGAAATGGCGTATCAGAATAAAAGAGCGTGGCCATTGGTTTCTCCGACACGCAACCTCGTTTCCCTTTATCATGATGCCGCTTATCCCGGCGATTATGTTTGATATCTCGATCGAAATCTATCAGCAAATCTGCTTCCCATTGTTTGGCATCCCCCATGTAGACCGCTCAAAGTACATCATATTTGACCGGGCAAAGCTACCGTACCTAAAGTGGTATGAAAAGTTTTACTGTATGTATTGTAGCTATGTCAACGGCATGATCGCATATACAGGACGTATTGCGGGGGATACCGAAAGCTACTGGTGTGCGATTAAACACCGTGGATTCGATGGATATGTAGAACCTCCACACCAGGCAGACTTTGTGCCCTATGGCGACGAAGATGCCTTCCATGAACGATTTGGCAAATAATCATTCGATATATCCTTTCAGAATATCCACGTTTATCTGATCTGGCCCCAGTCCATCCATCCCGGGCGTTTCTATAATGAATGGATGGTGTTTAGTACGCGGATTATTGATGATGTTACTAAATACTTCTTGACCTACGGTACCATACCCTAAATTTTCGTGTCGGTCACGAAACGATTCAAACGGATCTTTGCTATCGTTTATGTGCCAGAGTTCGACAAGATCAATCCCTACAAGACGGTCAAACTCTTCAAGAAAGCGATTGAATGCCTCTTCGCCACTGAGGTCGTAACCTGCTGCGTGGAGATGGCAGGTGTCAAGACACACACGGACCCGCGGGTCGCTCACTGTTTTAATGATTTCACCGATTTCTTCGAGCCGCAGTCCTATTTTTCGGTTGCCAGCGTTTTCAATAATGAAACAAACATCATCGGGAATTTTGTCGAGTGTTTTTTTGATATTTTCGCATAAATGCTCCATCCCATTCCCATTCGTTTTAAAAGAACCAAGATGAATAATACTTCCCCGAACACCCATTTTTGAAGCGAGCTTAAGCTCATGTGTGATAAGTTGCACCGAAAGCGGCCCAATACGGTTAGTGTCGGCAAAATTCACCAAGTACGACGCATGAAAATATACCGGATCGACGCCCAGTCGCTTCTTGGTTGTTCTAAAGAGCTCTATTTCTGCGTCGGTCAATCGGGCAAAGTTCCAGCCCTTAGGTGACGCCGAGAAAACTTGGAGCGCATTACAGCCTATGTCTACGGCCCGCTCGACAGCCTTTGCGTGACCGCCAGCCATACTAAGATGAGCCCCTATTGTTGCCATATCTCGTTATGATACATGAACTTTTCGGGTAAATGCATGTACTACTTGACATAACTTAGCAGAGTTGCTATAGTATTGCTAACCCCTTCGTTATAGCTTCGGAGGGGCAAGATTTTATCTATGGATGACCTATCTAACCGACAAACCGACATTTTGAAAGCACTTATTAAGGAGTACACCGAGAGCGGTGAGGCGATAGGTTCTGAAATGCTTGAGAAGAAGTATAAGCTTGGCATCTCGCCTGCAACCATTCGTAACGAAATGGTCGAGCTTGAAAAAAAAGGGTACCTTAAAAAAGAATATTTTTCGGCAGGCCGAGTGCCTTCTGCCAAAGGATTCCGTTTTTATATCAAAAACCTCATGAAGCAAAAAACGCTCTCAACGGGCGAAGAAGTTGCGTATAAAAACGGTATCTGGGATGAGCGCGACGATACCCAGCGATTGTTGTCACATGCAGCACGGGTTCTTGCGCAAAAAACCGGACTTTTGTCGCTTGTTGTGACCGATACCGGGGATGTATATTACTCAGGCGTTGGTAATTTACTGTCGCTTCAGGAGTTTCTGAATACCGATTTAACCAAAGCACTGTATGCCCGTCTTGACGAATCAATCTATTGGAGCAAGCTCTTAGACCGCATGCAAAGCGCACAAGAAGAGGTTCATGTAATGCTTGGCGAAGAGGATTTTTCAGATCCTGTATACGAACAGTGTGCAAGTATATTTGGAGAATTTGAGGGAGCAAACGTCAAAGGAATAATCGGTATTTTGGGACCCAAGCGAATGGGGTATGACTCGCTCACTCCTCAGGTGCGGTTTTTCTCTGATTTAATTGAGCAAATAATTAAAGGTCAAGAAAAATAATATGGACGATCAGAACCAAAACGAAGAACAAGTAGATGAAGTAGTCGCCGAAGGTGCGCCAGTCGAAAAGACCGAGCTCCAGCACTTAGAGGAGGAGCGCGACGAATATAAGAATAAATATTTAAGAGCGCTGGCTGACTATCAGAATTTTCAGAAACGTGCACGCGACGATCGCGATCAGACGGCAAAACAAGCAACAAAATTTGTTTTGTTACGCATGCTGCCGTTTCTTGATAACCTTGAGAAGGCTGAGACCTTTGTCTCCGACGAAGGACTCAAAATGATCAAAGATCAGTTTGTTGCGGTCCTTGAAAAAGAGGGACTAAAAGAAATCGATGTACTCGATAAGGAATACGATCCGTATACCGCCGAGGCTATCGACATTGTGGCCGGCAAAAAAGATAACATTGTTGTCGAAGTTTTAGAAAAAGGATACGAATTTCAGGGCGACATACTGCGTCCGGCGAAAGTAAAAGTCAGTAAAAAAGTTACTAATTAATATTTTTATAAACCTATGTCAAAGATACTTGGTATCGATCTCGGTACAACAAATTCATGCGTCGCCGTTATGGAAGGCGGCCAACCCAAAGTTATCCATTCAAAAGAAGGACGCAACACGATTCCATCGGTCGTTGATCCTATAAAGCGCGTTGTTGGCGATGTGGCCAAGCGCCAGATTGTCATCAATCCAAAAAATACGATATTCTCGGTCAAGCGCTTAGTCGGGCGTCGTTTCGACGATCCGTCAGTACAGCGTGACATGAAATGGCTTCCGTACACCATCAAAGCAGGCCGCGATAATATGGCGGTTGTTGAAGTCGACGGAAAGACCTTCACTCCTCAAGAAATTTCGTCGATGATTCTTAAAAAGATCAAAGATGATGCAGAAGCCTATTTGGGTGAGTCAGTCGACAAAGCCGTTATCACGGTCCCTGCGTATTTCGATGATGCACAGCGCCAGGCCACTAAGCAAGCCGGTGAAATCGCAGGCCTTGAAGTCGTTCGTATAATCAACGAACCAACAGCCGCAGCACTCGCATACGGACTTGATAAAAAGAATGCACACACCATCGTCGTTTACGATCTTGGAGGCGGTACGTTTGACGTAACCGTTCTCGAGCTCGGTGAAGGCGTGTTCCAGGTGAAGGCCACAAACGGTGATACTCATTTGGGAGGCGATGACTTTGATCGTGCAATTCTTGATCATATTGCCGAAGAGTTTATAAAAGAAAGTGGAGTAGATCTAAGAAAAGACCCACAAGCTTTGCAGCGTTTACGAGACGCCGCAGAAAAAGCAAAAATTGAACTTTCGTCTTCTATCGAAGCCGAGATCAATTTGCCATTTGTTACCGTCAAAGACGGACAGCCGCAACACTTAGTGCAAAAGCTGACTCGTGCAAAACTTGAGTCACTCGTTGATTCACTAATCCAGAAAACGCTGGACCCGGTGAAGGCATGCATGAAAGACGCGAAAGTGTCGCCATCTGATATTAACGAAGTGGTGTTAGTCGGTGGTATGACCCGCATGCCTAAAATCATAGACACGGTAAAAACGTACTTTGGAAAAGATCCCAATCGTGGTGTGAACCCCGATGAGGTTGTGGCCGTTGGAGCTTCGATTCAGGGAGGCGTCTTGACTGGTGAAACCAAAGATGTAGTGCTGCTTGATGTGACGCCGCTTACCCTTGGCGTCGAAACCTTGGGCGGTGTGACGACTCCACTTATTACTCGTAATACCACTATACCGTCGTCTAAGTCTGAGGTATTCTCGACGGCGGCTGACAGCCAGACTCAGGTGGAGATTCATATTCTTCAGGGAGAGCGTCCGCTGGCGCGAGATAACAAATCGCTCGGACGCTTTATTCTTGACGGCATTCCGCCTGCGCCCCGCGGTGTTCCGCAGGTCGAAGTAACCTTCGACATCGACGCAAACGGTATTCTGCATGTTACCGCAAAAGATAAGGCGAGCGGTAAAACACAGAGCATCAAAATCACCGGATCGACTGGTCTTACCAAAGATGAGATCGAACAGATGAAAGATGACGCCGAGAAAAATGCCGAGACCGATAAGGAAGAGCGTGACAAAATCGAAGCCAAGAATAAGGCAGAGAACATGGTCTATGTTGCCGAGAAGTCTTTAAAGGACGCTGGCGATAAAGTAGATCCCGCGGTTAAAACCGAAGTTGAGGAAAAAATCAAAGAGGTAAAGGACCTTCTAGAAAAAGGAACTGCCACAGAGATCGATACCAAAGTCGGCGAACTCTCGGCTTCACTTATGAAGATCGGTCAGGCTGCATATCAGAATGCACAAGCTGAGGAGGCGAAGCAGGAAGGCGAGGAAAAACTCGACGACCATGCAGCAGACGAAGAGGGGGGCTCGTCGGCTGAAGACGATAAGAAAAAAGCCGAAGAAGGCGAAGTCGTGAAAGAGTAAGAACAGATCTGTTACAGATTCATCCCGGGAGCTAACCCCTTCCGGGATGTAGATTTTTATGGCAACATATTACGAAACACTTGGTGTCGCAAAAACTGCATCTGATGCCGATATTAAATCAGCATACCGCAAGAAGGCTCTTGAATGGCATCCGGATCGCAACAAAGCAGCAGGTGTCATCAAATGGTGGAGGCAACCCATTTGAAGGAATGAATGTAGACTTCAACGACGTGAATCCCTTTGATATTTTTGAGCAATTTTTTGGGTCGCAGTCTCCGTTTGGTGGAAATCAGCGAAGAAAACCGCGGAACTTGTATCAAATATCGCTTACTTTTGACGAAGCAATAAAAGGCATAGAACGGAAATTCAAAATAGAAGGAAAAGAAAAATCCATCAAAATTCCCGCTGGCGTCGACGATGGCATGCGCATACGATTTACTGACTTTGATATTCAGGTTCGCGTTGGGCGCCATGCGTTTTTTAGACGTGATGGACAAGACATCTACTATGAAAAACAAATATCATATCCCCAGGCAGTTCTAGGCGACAATGTAGAAGTCCCCACGCTTCACAAACCGGTCAAACTGAAAGTACGCCCCGGTACCGCACACGGCGCACTCGTCCGGTTAAAAGGAGAGGGCATTCCCTTCCCCAACAGTAATCGAAAAGGCGATATGTATGTAATATACAAAATTCATATTCCTTCCAAGGTTTCTGGTAAGGCAAAGAAACTTATTGAGGAGTTAAAGAAGGAGAACGGCTGATGAGGATTGTCACCAATAGCACGTCACTTTCTGCGTATAAAGTATATCTTCGACTTGAGAAGGCAACCAATACCTACCTTTCAGATAAAGGATACTTAAAACTCGATCTTCCTGTTTTGTCACCGGTACTTGTTCCCGAATCATATCTTGAGGTATTTGAAACGGATTTTGGTTATATGGAACGTAAGGAAAAACTGTACCTTACGCCTTCGCCAGAACTTTTTATAAAGCGCGTACTGGCGCACATGAAAATAGACTGTTATTCACTTGGTAAGTCATTTAGAAATGGGGAGCCCGACTCATCGAAGCATTCTCCAGAATTCACGATGCTTGAATTTTACAAGCTTGGTGTCGATTATATGGGGATTGCAGATGAAGTCTTGGGTCTTCTTAATTCACTGTCTGGAGGAAACAAAATAACGTATCAGGGAAAAGACTATTCATTTGGTTCTTGGGAAAAGCTTACGGTTGAGGAATCATTCATCAAATATGCGCATATACAGAAAAACGAGCTATTTAGCGAGGATGCATTAAAAAAGCATGCAGTTAAAAGAGGATATTCGGTTGAAGGATTTACCTATGAGGATATATTCTCTCAAATCTACGCGCAAGAGGTAGAGCCTCATTTAGGAATGAACGGTAAGGCAACTATGCTTTATGATTACCCGAAGGAATTTGCGGCACTTGCGAAGTTGAACAGCGATGGAAAAACCGCGCAGCGGTTCGAGTTCTATATTGGTGGTATCGAGCTAGGAGATTGTTATACAGAGCTGACAGACCCTAATGAGCAAAAGACCCGATTTGAGCAAGAGGACAAAAAGCGAGGGTTACAAGGGAACACACAACATCCGGTCGACTGGGGATTCATAGATGCTTTAAAGCACGGATTGCCCGACTGCTCAGGCATAGCAATCGGATTTGAACGACTCGCTATGATTTTTGCAGATGTCACTTCAATCCATGATCTGCGTCTTATCGATGTTGTATAATATCGATTATGAAAACGAACGCGGGAAATCTAAAAAAAGGCGACTTCGTATACTATAACGCCGAAATATACCAGGTACAAAAAGCCGAGTTTTATTCACCAGGAAAAGGATCTGCCTTAATGCGCACGAAGCTTAAAAACCTGGTAACTGGCAAAAACGTAGACTATACCTACAAGTCACAAGAAACCCTTGAATCGCTCGAAGTTGAGAGCATCGAGATGCAATATTTATATAAAGATGCAGAGCTCGTTTACTTTATGAATGAGCGCGACTATCAGCAATACAGCGTGCCGCTTTCGGTTGTTGGCGACACAGCTAAGTACATGAAAGAGGGGAATAAATACTTCGTATACATGAACGATGAAAAACCACTTAATGTACGCGCTGCAGCAAGCGAGCGACTGCAAGTTATTGAGACCGAAGAGGCCGCAAAAGGTGATACTGTCTCAGGAGCTAAAAAACCAGCGGTCGTTGAGACGGGCGCGACCGTCATGGTTCCTCTATTTGTAAAAAAAGGCGATACTA
>JACOTV010000015.1 GCA_016178125.1 Candidatus Microgenomates bacterium
CAGGGATGTCGATATAGATTACCTTGTCAACGTTGTTTCTGAACCGCTTCGCCTGTTCAATAGTACGCGGGAATCCATCAAGAATATACCCGCGCTTATATTCGGGACGCGATAAATACGTATTAACAATCTCGATCGTTTTATCGTCGGGGATCAAGATGCCGGCATTCATCACGGTTTTAATGTAGCGGCCAAGGGTTGTTTTTTCTTTCGCAATTTGGCGGAAGATATGACCCGTTGAAAGGTATGGAAGACCCAACTGTTTGACCAGCAGATTACCTTGCGTCGATTTTCCCGATCCTTGTATTCCGGTTAAAACTAATTTCATATACGAAACCTTATCCTAACTTTTTCTTTTCCTTATGCAAGGTTGTCTTCTTGCATTTGTTACAGTATTTCTTGAGTTTTATTGCTTCGGTGGTATTGATTTTATTCTTTTCCGTTACGTAGTTCTGCTTATTGCAGACTTCGCATACCAGGCCTAACAAAACTCGTGATCCTTTTTTTGCCATATATGTTTTTTAAACTTTTAAATTACCGCGAATAACGGTCGTAACTTTTCATAACGAGTTGCGCTTCAACGGTCTTGAACGTTTCAAGAATAACCGAAACGACGATCAAAATACCGGTACCTCCAATGACCAAGTTATCGATGTGTGTGACTTTTGCGGCAATTGCCGGCAAAATAGCAATCGCGCCTAAAAAGAGCGCACCGACCGAGGTGATTTTATAAAGCACTGCTTCAAGATATTGTTTGGTTTGCTGACCCGGACGAATCCCTGGAATAAACCCACCATTTTTCTGAATTTCTTCGGCAATTTTACCTGGGCTAAATACGACGATTGTATAGAAGAATGTGAACGCAACAACCACAACGCGCACGAAGTAGCGTGCATTCTATAACAGACCTTGTGGGTTAAACGCTCCGACTAAAAATGTCGCGATTCCGGCAAGCATTTTATTGGGTGAGCGCAAAAAGAAATTTCCAACAAGCTGTGGAAAAAGGACAAACGAGACGGCAAAGATGATCGGTATAACGCCCGCTTGATTGAGTTTTAGAGGCAAGAAATTCGATGCGGCTTGGTACATGCGGTTTCCTTTAATGCGTTTAGCGTAATAGACCGGGATCTTACGAATGGCCTCGTTTACATACACCACTGAGGCGATGACTAACACGCTTAAGACGAGGAATATGATTATATTAAATGTTAGCTCTTGACTAGCATTGCCCAAAAGACGCTGGATCATGATCGGTGCACGGCCTACGATACCCGCAAAAATAAGAAGCGATATGCCGTTTCCTAGTCCAATTTCAGAAATAAGCTCGCCAAACCATACCAAAATAAACGTTCCGGCGACTAAGGTTGCGATGAATGAGAAGAACTCGATCGGCGATAGTTGCCCGATGATGTGTTGGTTTTTCAGAAGAAAATAGATTCCCACAGCCTGCACAATCGTCAAAGGAAGCGTGAGGAGTCTGGTGTATTGGTTAATCTTGAACCGGCCGTATTCGCCTTCTTTGGCGAGCTCCTCAAAACGGGGAACTACGATAGTCAGCAGTTGAAAAATAATCGAGGCATTAATGTACGGATTCAGTCCAAGCGCCATAACCGAAAAGTTAACCAGCGTACCACCTGAGAAAATATCTAGAAGCGACAAAAACTGATTCTGCGAAAAGAGTGCTTTCAGCTGAGTAATGTTGATTGCAGGAACAGGCAAGAATGCAAATACACGAAACACAAAGAAGATAAACAGGGTGAACAGAGTCTTCTTCTTAAGTTCAGGGTCCTTTACCAAGAGTCCGAGCTTTCTCTGGAGTTCTTTCATGAATTAGACTACGCTACCGCCTGCTGTTTCGATTGCCTTTCTGGTTTGCGCGGAAACTGGTAACGATACAGTAAGTTTCTTTTCCAGTTTTCCGTTCGCAACCACTTTCACACGTCCAACGCTGGGGTCGATCAGTTTTTTCTCAACGAGTGAGACAAAATTAACCGTTGCACCATCGTCATACGCATTCAATTTTGATAAGGCCAAGGCATATACCGGCGCTTGTACTGATTTGTTCTTCCCCTTACCACGCATAAGCGGGTATTTTTTTACATCGCGGGCTTGTCCTCCAATAAAACCAAGAGGAATAGTACCGCGAGCTTTTTGGTGACGGGTGGTACCACGGGTAGACTTCAGTCCTTTTCCACTTCCATGACCGCGACCTAATCGTTTCGCTTTTTTGTCTGAGATGCTGGGTAGTTGTGATAGCGTATGCATAATTATTTCTCCTCTTTTTTATCCTCTTTAACTATACGAGGCTTCAATTTTTTAAGTGCTTCTATGACTGCGTATGTATTAACGATCTGGTTGCGTGATCGGATGATTTTGGCCGATGCGTTTTTGACACCTGCAAGTTCCAAAATGGAACGAGCAACGCTTCCCACCTTGAGTCCGGTACCATCGGGGGCGGGCTTCAATAATATTTTCGATGCCTTATATTTCAACTCTACCTGATGCGGGATTGTTGACTTATACAACGGCACTGTAATCATCGACCGCTTGGCAATCGAGATGGCTTTTTGTATAGCAGGCGGGACTTCGAGCGATCGGCCCAAACCGATCCCTACCTTACCATTACCGTCCCCGACCACAACGAGTGCTGAAAACGTTACATAATTTCCGCCGGTTGTTTTTTTGGTTACCCGGCGAATCAATAGAACGCGTTCCTCGTATTTCTTACCATCGGGGTCTTCGTTTCTTGCACCGTATCGACTTCTATTTGAATCCATATTCTTTGATTTATACTACTTCAATTCGTAATAAACTTATAGTTCTAAGCCGCCTTCGCGGAGGCCATCTGCGAGGGCCTTCACCCGTCCATGATATAAATATGACCCGCGGTCAAAAATACCTTTGGTTATATTCTTTTCTTTTAATCGCTTTGCAAGCTCAAGACCCGTTGCTTTTGCAACTTCGGATTTAATCGCTTTTTCTTTAACTATGTTACGGCTCGCAACGCCAATAAGCGTTTTGTGATTTGCGTCATCAATCGCCTGCACATAAATAAACTTGTTCGTGCGGTGCACCGAGATGCGTGGGCGATCGGCAGTACCGTGCAATTTTGCGCGGGTGCGTCGTGCTCTTCGTTGTTTAGGTGTTATTAAATGTTTCATATAGTGTTACCGGCAAATTAGGCGGCTTTGGCTTTCTTACCCGGCTTGGTCTTAATAACTTCTCCGGCATACCGTATACCTTTTCCCTTATAAGCATCTGGTTTCTTAAGAATTTTGATTTGATGGGCGACTTGTCCAACAAGCTGGCGATCTATTCCTGAAACACTCATTTTGGTATTCCCGTCGACGCCGAACTTAACACCCTCCGTTTGCTTAACCGTGATCTGATGTGAATAGCCCAGTTTGAGAATGAACTCATCGCCCTGCAGTTTCACATTAAAACCCGTTCCGAC
>JACOTV010000079.1 GCA_016178125.1 Candidatus Microgenomates bacterium
CCGGTCACGATGTGTGCACTTGGAATGGTCACCTCTCGACCATCTCGAAGCACATGACTGGTCTTTTTGATAAACCCGGTGAGTAACTTGAGAGTTTGTTCCGATTTATACTCTTGATAAAATCCAAGCGATGTATTGATTACCACGAAGATTACGATCATGATGCAGTCAATCATCTCGCCAAACATCAGAGAAAGAGCTGCCGCACCTAAAAGAAGGTATAAAAAGGGGGACTTCAGCTGCCTAAAAAGCACGTCAGACCATAGCTCCTGATGACTCGTTAAGGAGTTTGGCCCATGTTCTTGTAACCGTTTCTCGGCCTCTTGTGTTGTGAGGCCAGATCGGCCAGAGTGGAGAGTCGAAAGAATGGCTTCTTCTGTTTGTCCGGTATACTCGAGCGCACTCATCTATACATTCTACTTTGATTTTATTTATACTGACAATATGAAATATGCCGCGTATGGTAGTTTTCTGGGCAGTGTGTTAGCGCTTCTTATTTTTGCGTATTATGGGCAATTCCATTACGTCGACTATAAAGAAGTGATGCCATATATATTCTTGTCACTTCTGATTTACTATTATCTAGTCGGCTACTATGTTTGTCACAAAACATGCTCGTTCAGACAGGGATTGAAGGCGGGAATTATAGTAGGTGCTGTGTCTATGATCTTTGTTGGCGTTGCACTCTTTGCAGTACACCAGGTATTTTTTTACAACGAAGCCATTGGCGAGCCCGAGGTAATGGCGGGATTTAAATCGAGCGGGATGCTATCGATTAAACGATACATCGTATATCAAGACATTCGATTGAGTATTATGGCACTTATTGTAGGATCACTATTTGGTGCGTTTGCGGCGGGAGCGGGTAGTTATACCGCAAATAATATCCGAAAAGGACAATCGTGTCGGACTCCCCATATGGCTTCACGATGATATGTCTCGCCGGGCTGTAGTATCATACGTATATGATTTCTCCAAAAACGGTTATTGGTCACATACATCTTCGCGTGTCAAATATCGATCGCTCCTTACTCTTTTACCGTGATATTTTGGGATTTGATGTCGTCACCCGCATGGGTGAAGATGCGGTGTTTCTGTCGGCAGGAGGGTACCATCACCACATAGGCCTGAACACCTGGGAAAGTCGGGGAGCTACCCCTCCGCCTCCGGGTCACACGGGTATGTATCACTTTGCAATCCTACTCCCATCAAGAAAAGAGCTCGCCAACACATTAAAGACTTTGGTCAATGCAGACTATCCAATAGGTGGTGCATCGGATCACGGGGTGTCTGAGGCCGTATACCTCGAGGATCCTGATGGCAACGGGATCGAATTATATTGGGACCGGCCGAAAAAAGAGTGGCCCAAGGACAAAAATGGAGACCTTGCGATGACGCTTGCACCGCTTGACCTTACTAAACTGCTTAAAGAAGCAGACTGAATGAGCTCTTCTTACGCAGCATGCCCTGGATCAGGTTCGTTTAAAGAGAGCGTTGAGCTGATCTATCGGAATACCTATACGTGTGGGTCTTCCGTGGGGACATGTAGCGTTGTTTGGTACTGTTTCTAGATCTACAAGAATTTTTTTCATCTGATACTCTGCCAGTTCATCCCCTGCTTTGACAGCAGCCCGACACGCAAGAAACGCAAGCATTTCTTCAGATGCGTTATCGACTACATTGGTGTGTCCCTGTTCTAAGTCTTCTAAATAGCGCATCAATAATTCTCGAGGATCTCTATCCTGAAACAGGAGGGGTACATGGGTCATTATCGTGCTCTGCAATACAAAACCTATGCGTTGAAGAAGGGGTAAATATTCGTTTAACGTGACCGATTCAGCGGCAGATAGTTTTAGCGCAATTGGTTTTGGTAGCTTAAAGAGAGCTTTTTTTTCTTTCTGTTTTATAAATTCTTTCTTCAGTTTTTCAAATAATATGCGCTCATGAGCCGCGTGTTGGTCGACGATGAAGATCTCAGACTTAGAGGACACTATGATGTAGAGTTTCTGAAATTGTAGGAGGGTGACTTTTTCATTTCCGCTGAAGCTCTCGGTGTCCAACACGGTGTTTTTTAACACTTTTCCTGCGTAACTATTTGAAAGTCCCACTCCTGTTCGCTTCCATGACAAGTTTTCAAATATGAGATTATTTTCCGCAAGCGTTTCTGCTATAAACTGTTTTATTGCTTGGCACACAAAGGCGCTATTTAGAAAATCAACCTGTTCTTTTCGAGGATGCACATTTACATCGACCATTTCGAAGGGAAGACTGAGAAATAATATAAACAGCGGGTACCTTGTTGATTCGAGCATCGTGCCGTATGCGCCTTTGACAGCAGTGGCAATTCGCTTGTCGCTAACCTTGCGAGAGTTGATAAAAATATATTGTTTATTTTGCGATGTTGCGTTTAGCTGGGGTTTTGCTATATATCCTGACGCTGATATATACGATGTGCTTTTACTCAGAGGAATAAAGAGCGATGAAGCCGTAGGACCCATAACGTGTTCGATACGATCGATCCTGGCATCTGTCGGTGGATAATCCAAAATCGTCTTTTTGCCATGGGAAAGCATAAAGCGGATCGACGGATACGAAAGTGCGAAATGATTAACAACGTCGATAGTGTGACGTAGTTCTACCTGAGGAGGCTTGAGAAACTTTTTTCGCCCTGGAAGTCGCGAAAATAATTGTTCTACCTGTATAGATGTGCCCATTGGCATTCCAACTTCCGACGACTGGCACAGTGATCCGTCCTTAATAGTCACCGAAAATCCGGTTCGAGTCTCAGGAGGTCGGCTCTGTATGGTAAGAGTGCTTACTGCGGCAAGTGATGACAATGCTTCACCGCGAAACCCAAGGCTTTTAATACTGTGAAGATCATGCTCATCGGCTATCTTACTGGTAGTATGTGGCTTCCATGATTCCCCAACGTCTTCCTTTGACATGCCGTACCCGTTATCAACTATAAGTATTTTTTTTAGACCGGCGTCCTCGAGATATATTTTTATCTCAGTTGCGCTGGCATCGATGGCGTTCTCGATGAGCTCCTTGACC
>JACOTV010000080.1 GCA_016178125.1 Candidatus Microgenomates bacterium
ACGTCGTTGGGGCTGTCGCTTTGTATGAGCGCGCGGTATCTTCTGTGATCAATGTCACATCATCGTGTTCTGAAATAAGGTATCTATTAGACATGACAAGTGCTAAGGTGTTTTTTATAGTTCGTGTTCTTGCGTTTTTTGGAACAGCGCTCGCTGTTTATATACTGTGGCAGCAACTGTTTCACCCGGCATTTCAGCCATGTAGGATCAACAGCACGATTAATTGCGACGCAATAATCACCGGTAAAGTGGCAAAAACAGCTGGCATTCCGACCCCGCTTTATGGGCTTGCTGGATACATGGTCATATTTTGGGCAGCGTTACGGCATAAAAGAAACCTGCTCATGACCGTTTCAACGGCGGGGTTAGTATTCTGTTTGTGGATTGCCTATCGTGAGATTGTTGAACTGCATGTCATTTGTCCGGTCTGCATACTATGCCAGGCTATCATGGCGACGATATTTGTTATGTCACTGATCGTTAGCTTAAACCGCGGCTCAACGCAATAATGAAGCCTCTTGATATAATCGGGTATGGACGAAGCGATTTCTCAAAAACTGGAGGCATTTTTTACGCACTATAAGGAGCAGAAGTATAAAAAAGGCGAAATTCTTCTCAGGGCAGACGAGGATCCTACGGGGGTATATTATCTCAATAACGGTTCGGTCAAAATATACGGGATCTCAAGAAAAGGCGATGAGATAGTACTAAATATTTATAAACCGATTTCATTTTTCCCGATGTCATGGGCGATGAATGGAACAGTGAATAAATATTACTACGAGGCAGTGACCGATGTTGTCGTTTGGCGCGCACCTCGTGAAGCAGTCATTACGTTTATCAAATCAAATCCAGATGTCTTGTATGATCTGATGAGTCGCATATACCATGGTATCGATGGCATTCTTATGCGAATGAATTATCTTATGGCAGGGAGCGCTCGTATGAGGTTACTTAATGAAATATTCATTCAGGCTCAACGGTTTGGTATTGTCAATAAAAAAAATGGTTCGGTTGAATTAACCATGTCAGAAAAAGACCTCGCGGCCTCCTCGGGTATGACGCGGGAAACGGTGAGTCGTGAAATGAAAATACTGAAAGAAAAAAATCTCGTGACCGTCGGTCAGAATACCATTTTGGTAAGAGATATCGACAGACTTGAGCAAGAGATCATGAACGATTTCTAGAGCATCGATTTGGAAATTGTTTCTTGGGTCGGAATTATGCGACTACGGACTTTTCCTGCTTTTGGCAAACCGGTCGGCAACAAATATCCTTGCCATTTCCCTCCGCCTACAAATAACTCAAGATGAGTAAGATCGGTGAGGGCTGGTTCGTCTTTGACTTCATACAACCGATATCTGCCAACACAGAGCACGTGATCAACTATATGTTGTAAGTGCGAAGAAACAAGTAACTCGCCTATGTCTTTTGCATAAACCCACGCATACGTTTTTGCGTCGCCTAGAGTCAATATTTTGATCTGTGCTTTTGTCTCTACCAAGATGTAATGTCCCTCATGCACGAGTTTTATCATTATAAGCACAGCCTATATGATTTACCCTGACAATTACTGTGATATGAATCACCTCGTACGGTTGATTGCAATTATCGTTTCGTAGGTAATAATCGATTAAACTATAAGCATATGAAGCTCAATATATATGCACATATTCAGAAGATGGCGCAAAAGGGGAATCTTATTTGTGATTTTATCGTTATATTTTTAGCTCAATTTAGAAAGAGAGGGGGTGGATATAATGTTTGCAGTAAATATTAAAAAAGCAGCGAAAGAAAATAGCAATTTTAGAACGGTTTTAGAAACAGGAACACACAGCCAGCTTGTGGTGATGAGTATATTGCCAGGAAGTGAGATTGGAGCAGAAACGCACGAGGGAACCGATCAAATATTGGTGTTTGTCGCAGGCCAAGGAAAGGCTGTCATAAACGGCGAATCGCGACCTGTTGAAAAGCACGACGTGGTTTTTGTACCGGCAGGAGCATTGCATAATTTCATAAACACCGGCGACGAGGACTTGAAGCTTTACACGGTATATGCGCCACCTGAGCACGCGCCAGGCACGGTTCATAAAACCAAAGAAGAAGCAGAAAAAGCCGAGAAATCGTAATTAGTATCATGTGCTGATTGTTGCGTACTGATGAGGTACAATGATGGGTATGGACATTGTTTTACGTAAAGAAATAAATGACTTTATCACCGGCAGCTCTATAGCAGTCCTTGCGACGCTTGCGCCTGACGGGTCTCCTCAGGCGGGGATTGTGTTTTATTACACAGATGGTGAGGGACATATATATTTTGCAACGGCAAAAGACAGCCGCAAACTTATCAACATCCAGAAACAACCACAAGTTGCGCTGGTTATCGGACACGATGTCAACCCCACCGAGCTGCAGATTGAGGGCAAGGCAACTGAACTAACAGATGACGCTAAAATAAACGAAGTGATTGGCAAGATCGCGATTATTTCCAATAGTAATCCAAAGACTGCCGGCTGGCCGCCTCTCTTGTCGCTTTCTATGAAGAGCGGGGTTACCTGCGTTGTTATTGCTATCGAGCGATTCAAATATTCAAATTTCACGGTCCACCCTGGAGCGATTGTTACCGGCTCAATGAAGGATTTGTTGTTCCAGCAATCGTGATATGGGTATTACCTTCTTTGAAGTGCAAGAATGGGAACGTGACCTACTGCGACTTGCATTCCCGCACGCGCAATTGGTATCCGACAAACTAACTGCAGAAAATGCCCAGCAGTATTCAGATACCGAAGTTGCATCGTGTTTTATATACTCCGTGATTGACGAAAAAACGATATCGGCACTACCGAATCTGAAATATATCATCACTCGCTCAACAGGGTTTGACCATATCGATACCAAAGCGTGTGCAAGCAGAAAGATTGTCGTTTCAAACGTTCCTGAATA
>JACOTV010000074.1 GCA_016178125.1 Candidatus Microgenomates bacterium
CCAGGAGCGCTCCCTGTTCCTAATAAAAAGGCAGTTGAATGGACTATCAAGATAGGGAAGGCCCTTAACTGCACAATTAATACTATTACCAAGTTTGATCGTAAGCATTATTTTTACCCCGATCTCCCAAAAGGGTACCAGATTTCCCAGTACGATGAGCCAATTGCTATAAACGGCTTTATCGAGATCAACAAAAAGAAGTTTCGTATACATCGCGTTCATCTAGAAGAAGATACGGGCAAGCTATCGCACAAAGGATCCGACTCGCTTGTTGATTTCAACCGCTCCAGTGTTCCATTGGTTGAAATCGTAACCGAAGCAGACTTTGATAACTCAGACGACGTAAAACAGTTTCTCGAGGAGCTTCATACGATCATTACCTATCTTGATGTATCGGATGCGAATATGGAAGAAGGTTCCATGCGTCTTGAGCCGAATATATCCGTACGAAAACCCGGCGAAAGCGGATTCCCTCCGTATAAGGTCGAGGTCAAAAATATCAACTCGTTTAGTTTTGTGAAGAAGGCCATAGACTACGAGGTCAATCGTCAGACCGACATTCTTGAAAAAGGCGAAATTCCTGCGCAGGAAACCCGCGGATACAACGAAGACCGCGGCATAACCGTTTCACAGCGCACCAAAGAAGAAGCCGCCGATTATAAGTATTTCCCCGAGCCCGACATTCCGCCACTGGTATTTGAGCAAGATTTCATTGATTCTGTTACGACTCCTGAGCTTCCGTCGGCTAAGGTTGAGAGGTTCGTCAATGACTTTAAAATCAAGGAACAGGATGCCTTTACTCTTACAAGAGATAAGAAAATTGCTGAGTTCTTTGAAAAAGTCATCTCTCTGACCGATAAAGTTTCGCCCCAGCAAATTGCCAACCTTATAGTGAACAAAAAACTTCCCGTGACGTCGGGTGTCGAATCCGAGGCCGATTTTGTGAAGCAAGCCGAGGAGCGGGCGGCGCCCAAGCAAACCGACAGCGCCGCCCTTACGGAGGCGGTTGAAAAGGTTGTCGGGGCAAACGAAAAAGTAGTTTCAGACTATAAGAGTGGAAAAGAAAATGCGATTATGTTCCTTGTCGGCCAGGTCATGCGTGAAATGAAGGGAAAAGCCGATGCAAATATCGTGAAAGAAAGTCTCATAAATGCGTTAAAATGACACTGTTCTCGTCCTCAAAATATGTCTTTTGTTCATCTTCATAACCATACCGAATATTCGCTCCTCGATGGCATGACGCGCATCGACGACCTGGTCAAAAAGGCCGTCGAGTACGAAATGCCTGCAGTAGCTATAACCGATCACGGCGCCCTCTACGGTGCCTTTAAGTTTTTTGTGAAGGCTCAAGCTGCTGGGGTAAAGCCGATCATTGGGGTCGAAACGTACAAAGCCAAAAAATCTCGGTTTGATAAGCAACCAAACGCCGAACGCGATCAGAATCATTTGCTTCTTCTTGCCAAAAATCTCACGGGCTATCAAAACATGGTCAAGATGAATACGGCGGCTCACCTTGAGGGATTTTACTACAAGCCGCGCGTTGATTTTGAACTCTTGGAAAAATATCACGAAGGTATCATTTGCACCTCAGCATGTTTAGGTGGCGAAATTCCCGAGCTTATTTTACAAGGCCAGATGACTGAGGCCGAGAAGGTTATTAAACACTACGTTGAAATTTTTGAAAAGGATTTTTATTTCGAACTCCAGCGCCATCCAAATCTTGAGGAGCAGGACCGGGTGAACGAGGAGCTTATTAAACTTTCACGCAAGTTTGGGGTTCCCCTTGTTGCCACAAACGATGTTCATTACTTAAACAAAGATGACGCATATGCCCAGGAAATTCTCCTTTGTATTCAGACTCAACGAACGATAATCGAAAAGGACCGCCCAATGAGCATGTACGACACCCCAGACTTTTACTTTAAGTCCCCCGACGAAATGAAAGCCGCATTTGCCGATATCCCCGAGGCGATCGACAACACCCTCAAGATCGCCGAGGAGTGCAACGTAGAAATTCCTCATGGAAAGATGATTTTGCCCCAGTATCCAACGCCGAATAATGAAACCCCCGAATCGTATCTGCGCGACCTGTCGTTTAAGAATATAAGTCGCGTCAAGGGATTTTCTGAAGAGGAAAGTCGTAAGCGCATGGAGTACGAACTCGATGTTATCATCCAAAAAGGGTACGCAAATTATTTTTTGTTCGTGCAGGACTTTGTAAACTGGGCAAAAGATCAAGGAATTGCGGTGGGCCCAGGTCGCGGATCGGCCGCTGGGTCGATTGTGTCGTATTGTCTGAAAGTTACCGATATTAACCCCCTTGAGTACGGCCTACCGTTTGAGCGGTTTCTGAACCCAGGGCGGGCAGACCGAATCGCCAAAATGATTCCGCCGCCTAAGCAGGGGTTTCACTTAAGCATAAAAGACTCAGTAGAACAAACGCCGCAGCTTAAACTTGCCTATAACACCGAACCCGAAACAAAAAAGGTGCTCGACGTGGCCCAGCGTATAGAAGGCCTTCCACGCCACGCTTCGGTGCACGCCGCAGGCGTCATCATTTCTGACAAGCCACTAACCGAGTATGTTCCCTTGCAGAAAGAGTCAAAAGAAGGACGCATAATCACGCAGTTTGACATGTATTCGCTTGACCTTAACGCGGTTTCCGAAAATAAGGCAGTCGGGCTTTTGAAAATGGACTTTTTGGGTCTTCGCAATCTTACGATCCTCGAAGACGCGGTCGAGTTTGTGAAGAAGTTTAAAGGACAAGATGTCGACATTCACGAGATTCCCCTAGACGATGTAAAAACGTACGAACTCGTAGGGCGCGGCGAAACGATCGGGGTATTTCAGTTGGAGTCTGGCGGTATGCGCCGTTTGGCGAAAGATCTCAAGCCAACCAAAATTTCCGGTATCACCGCGATGGTCGCACTGTTTCGGCCAGGCCCCATGGACCTTATTCCGACCTTCATCGAAGGACGAAAGAATCCCAAGAAAATCAGGTATCCGCATAAAGATCTAAAAGGTGTTCTCGAGGAAACATACGGGATTTTGGTCTACCAGGAGCAGGTCATGAACATCGCAGTTGCAATGGCCGGATTCACCATGGTCGACGCAGATTTGTTACGTATGGCAGTCGGCAAAAAAAAGAAGGCGCTTATGGAAAAGAGTAAGAAGGCGTTTACTGAGGGAATGGAAAAGCACGGATACACGGTGAAGCTCGCTGACCAAATATGGGGATTTATCGAAAAGTTTGCGTCATACGGATTCAATAAAGCGCACGCTGCATCATATGCGCTTATTGCGTATTGGACGGCGTATATGAAAGCAAATTATCCGGTCGAGTTCATGACCGCAACGCTTACTGCCGAGCTTCAGGGCGCAGCCGGCCCGCTTAAAGAACTCAAAGTAGCTCAGGCGCTGGACGAATGTCGCCGCATGGAAATTCAGGTGCTCCCCCCCGATATTAATACATCGGTGTCGAGCTTCAATATCGAAGGCAAAGCGATTCGGTTTGGTCTATCAGCGATTAAGAACCTCGGGCAGTCGGCGATTGAATCAATTGTCACTGCGCGTGACACGGGGGGTGCGTTTATGGGGTTCCGAGATTTCTTAAACCGAGTCGACTTACGCAAGGTAAATAAGCGGAGCGTCGAGAGCCTGGTCAAAGCCGGCGCCTTTGACGCCTTTGGCACCCGCGCAACGCTTATCACCAATTATCCGCAAGCTGCCCGGGAGATTGGCGACATGAAGGCTGATCAAGAGAAAGGTCAGTTTGGCTTGTTTGGTGAAGATAATACCAAGTCCACCCTCAAAGACACGTTTCATGCTGTCCCCGAATACGCAGAAGACGATTTGTTCACGATGGAAAAAGAAGTGATCGGGTTCCTGATCAATAAAAATCCCCTTGCCAAATTCGCCGCAATTATCGAGCAAAAAGCGACGAAGAAAATAGGCGAAATAAGCGAAACAGACATAGGTAAAACCGTTATTTTAGCGGGAATCGTGTCCGGGCGAAAAGTTATTAAAACCAAAAAAGACAACGCCGAAATGGCATTTCTTACGGTATATGATGAGTCGGGATCGATTGAAGTCGTGGTATTCCCGAAAATGTTTGCCAAGCAGGGTGCGGTGTTTTCAATTAACCAAGTCGTGATTTTTAAAGGAAAGGTCAACGACAAAGACGATCAGCTCACCATAATCATGGACGCCGGGATGAAGTTGTCGTGACCAGGTATAATAACGATATGCGTAAGATAATGGCCGACTATTCGTTTGGAGAACTCGAATTTGTCAAGAGACCACAGAAACGCAAACCGAATGAAGACTTCAGAAACGTTGATCCAAATGCGATGAACGCAGGCATGTATATATTGGTGCCCATCCTTTTGGGGTTGGCTATTGGGTACGGAGCCGATCTGTATTTCCATACCAAGCCTTTGTGGCTTATACTATCTCTGCTTGCAGGAACGGCCTGCTCGTTTTATAATTTGTTCAAATTGATTCCTCGTAACGAGGATCCCAAAAAGTAATAACCACAAAATGACGGCCACCTATCTGACCGCCACCACAGAGCACGCAGCGCAAGCAACCTCCCCCCATGTCGCAGACACTGCGGCAAAAGCAGAAACCCATGCAGGTCCCCATGTAAGCATCAAGGCAGAGCCTGTGTTCTCAGTCGCCGGCTTCCCAATTGCTAATTCGATGCTTCTTTCGTTTTTTGTCTTCGCCTTTTTTATCGCGATAGTCGCCAAATATAACACAGACGCCAAAAAGCCCAAAAAATCGGGACTCTTCTATTTTGTAACATTTGCGCTTCGCGGTATATACGGGTTGTTTGAGTCTGCGTTGGGCGACAAAACTATGTACTTTTTCCCGCTTATTGGTGCATTCTTCTTTTATATTCTGCTGAATAACTGGGCAGGACTGCTGCCCGGCGTAGGAAGCGTCTTGATCCATCATGTCCCGCTTCTTCGCGCAAATACCGCAGACCTAAATACGACCATTGCACTTGCACTCGTCTCGGTCTTTATGGTGCAATTTTATGGTGTTAAACACCTTGGTGGCTCGTATTTTAAGAAATTCATTAATTTTGCAAATCCCATTTCGTTCTTTGTGGGAATTTTGGAGATCGTCTCAGAATTCTCTCGCATCCTTTCGTTTGCGTTTAGGTTATTTGGAAACATATTTGCCGGAGAAGTGCTCTTGGCGGTCGTTTCATTTTTAATCCCTGCCTTTGTTTCGTTCCCGTTTCTCATGCTCGAAACATTCGTCGGGTTGATCCAGGCTGTTGTCTTTTCAATGCTATCAGCTATACTTTTCAGATTAGCAATTACTAGTGAACACTAAAGGGAGGTGACTTGTTAACAATGGATGCAGAAGCAGCTAAACTTATAGGAGCAGCACTCGCAATTGGTATTGGCGCAATCGGCCCAGGTATCGGTATCGGTATCATCGGAGGAAAAGCCATGGAATCGCTTGGGCGTAATCCAGAAGCCGAATCATCGATTCGCACAAACATGATTCTTGCGATCGCACTTACCGAAGGTATCGCAATTTTCGCGCTCGTCATTTCACTTATTATTAAGTTCGTATAACAGTTAGCCCCGCCGTGGGCGGGGCGTAGACCGTCAAGGTATATCACATGGAGAATTTAGGAATCGACCCAAAACTCATTGTCGCTCAGCTTATCAACTTTTTGCTGTTCTTATTTGTCTTCAAGAAGTTTTTGGCAAAGCCGTTTGCTTCTTTTGTGGCAAAGGAAAAAAAGGAGCAAGAAGAACATCAGGCCGCGCTTATCAAGTCGCGCCAGATGGAGGAACGCATTGAGAAACAAGAAAAAGATTTTAAGGAAAAGATGAAGAAAGAACAGGCCACGATCCTTGACGAGGCCAAACGCGAGGCAGAAGCCGTACGTAAACAGCTTCTTGACGAGGCTCATGCCGAGGCTGCCGAGGTCCGCACTCGTTCACTCAAGCAACTTGAACAAGAAAAGGCCGAACTCGAGGAAGCTGCAAAGGAGCACATCACTCGAGTGGGAATGCTTTTAGTTCAAGAAGCCCTCGACGATGTCTTAACCGACGACATGAAGAAGAAGATAACCGACAATATAATTAAAAATTCAGGTAAGCGTATTAGCCTCTCATGAACTTAGATCCACATCTCAAGGACGAGGTTAAGAAGTTTCTCATTCGCAAAATGCGCGAAGAGAGCGAAATCGTGACCGTCGTTACTGCTCAGCCCTTGACCGCGTCTCAGGAGACCGCAATACGCGCCTTGATTCCTGAAAGTAAGAAAGAACTCAATCAAGAAGTCGATACATCACTTATTGCCGGCATGATTGTCAAAAAAGGAAGCAAAATACTAGACCTTTCAATAAAAGGTAGATTACAGAATTTACAAAATGTACTAACCAAATAATATGCGCGCACTTGACCAGTACCTTAATGAACTCGAAAAAGAACTAAGTGGTAAAAAAACAACGGCAAAATCTGCCGAAGTCGGAAGCGTGGTCGAAGTCAAAGACGGCGTAGTGATCCTTTCGGGCCTATATAACGGCTTTTACGGAGAAATCATCGAATTTGAAAATGGTGTCCAGGGATTTGTCATCGACCTTATGGAAGATAGCGTCGGTGTCGTGGTCTTGGGCGATTACCTAAAAATTAGTGTTGGTACCAATGCAAAAGGGACCGGACAGATTCTTTCGATCCCGGTGTCAGACGATGTGTTGGGTCGCGTAGTAAATCCCTTAGGCCGTGCCCTAGATGGCGCCAAGGCACTTCCTTCTAAGAAAACATACCCCATTGAGCGAATCGCCCCGGGTGTGGTGTTTCGTAAACCAGTCTCGGTTCCTTTGCAAACCGGCATTAAGGCAATCGACGCCTTGATCCCCATTGGTCGCGGCCAGCGCGAACTGATTATTGGAGACCGCGTTACGGGTAAAACGACCGTCGCAATCGACACCATCATCAATCAAAAAGACCAAGGCGTCATTTGTATCTACTGCGCAATCGGACAAAAGAATTCAAAAGTAGCAAGTGTCGTTGACACTCTGAAAACGCACAAAGCAATAGATTACACCGTCGTGGTAAGCGCCGCAGCCGCAGACTCTGTCGCACTCCAGTATTTGGCGCCGTATTCGGCAACTGCAATCGCCGAATATTTCATGGATCAAGGAAAAGATGTATTGGTTATTTATGACGATCTCACCAAGCATGCGTGGGCATACCGTCAAGTATCGCTCATTCTTCGCCGCCCCGCAGGACGCGAGGCGTACCCGGGAGACGTATTTTACTTGCATTCACGCCTCCTTGAGCGTGCATGCCGG
>JACOTV010000075.1 GCA_016178125.1 Candidatus Microgenomates bacterium
TCGCCGGTCGGTTAAAGCTCGACCTAGCACAGTATCGTTCGCTTGCGGCGTTTTCGCAATTTGAGTCAGATCTCGACGATGAAACCAAGAAGTTCTTAAATCGCGGCGCCAAAACCACTCAAATCTTGCGTCAGGGAAAGCACCAGACGTACACCCTCGCCGAAGAGGTGGCGATTATTTGGGCAGCAACCAAGGGATTTTTAGATGATATTCCGGTAAACGATGTCGAGGCTACGGAAACGCGGTTTATCGCACATGTTCGACTCAAGGGAAAAGAGCTCTTAAAGCGCATTAACAAGAATAAAATCATCGAAAAAGACGATGAAAAGGAGCTCGAGAAATTGGTAAAGGCAGTTTTGTAAAACACATCCCCCCTACGGGGTACTCCTCTTAAGAAGAGGAGAAATTTCCCCTCTTTCAAGAGGGGTGGCCGCGAGTGCCGGGGGTGTTTCATATCTATGAACATACGATCAGTAAAGGGAAAAATAAAATCATCTTTTGCAGAATCATAAATCCCAAGAAATAGAGTTTGTTAGTGTAGGTAAGAAAGGAACCGCAATGGCTGGTTCACTTCGCAAAAAAGTACTCGCTGATTTCTCGTCAAATGCGCCGCTTAATGGGGTTTCGGCGGTGTTTGAATTTGTGCTCGACGCGTATATGACGGGGAGCTATGCATCAGTATCAATCGTATACAACCGATTTATCTCGGCTTCAAAAAGCGAAACAGTCGAAGAAATCTTGTTGCCGTTTTCAATGAAGCAGTCAGAACAAAAAACTGCGCAAACCGAATATATGATCGAGCCAGATCCGGCGCTTTTAGTAGAGTCGCTTCTTAAGAATTTTATCGAAGAAAAGATTCGCTTTGCGATTATGCAAAACGAGGCGGGCGAGCATTCAGCTCGGATGATAGCTATGAAAAATGCGACCGACAACGCGGGTGAGCTTATAGGATCACTTACCCAGCTTAGTAATAAATTGCGACAAAACAAGATCACGAGCGAATTATTAGATATGGTTACGGCCAAGGAATCGGTTGAAAGTTCATAAAAATATATGTCACAAGGAAAAATAGTTTCGGTCCGTGGAGTGGTTGTCGATGTCGAGTTTGAGGGAAAAACCCCCAACATCTATGATGCGTTGTTGACCCAGATAGATAGAGACGGGAAAAAAGAACAGCTTACCCTCGAAGTGCAATCAATTCTCGACGAAGGACTGGTTCGCACGGTTGCCATGGGCGACGTGTTTGGTCTTCGTCGTGGTCAAGAAGTAACCAACACCGGCAAAACCATCGAAGTTCCCGTTGGCGAGGAAACGTTGGGTCGTATTTTTAACGTTCTCGGCGAGGTCATTGACGGATTGGGTCCGGTCAAGACAAAACGCCGTGCGTCGATCCATTCCCCCGCGCCCACATTGGTCGACCAGCAAGTCGAGGACAAGATTTTCGAAACAGGTATTAAAGTAATCGATCTTATCGCACCCTTTATCAAGGGAGGAAAGATCGCGGTTTTTGGAGGAGCCGGAGTCGGTAAAACGGTTACGATCCAGGAGCTTATCCATAACGTCGCAAACGCCCACAAAGGCGTATCGGTATTTACTGGCGTCGGAGAACGCAGCCGCGAAGGTAACGATCTGTGGCGCGAAATGAAAGACTCAGGAGTGATTAAACAGACCGCGATGGTATTTGGACAAATGAACGAGCCACCGGGTAACCGTTTGCGCGTTGCCTTAACCGGCGTCACGATGGCCGAGTATTTCCGCGACGAGAAGCATCAGGATGTGTTGTTGTTTATCGATAACATTTTCCGCTTTGCCCAGGCCGGATCCGAAGTGTCGGCGCTGTTGGGTCGTATTCCAAGCGCAGTAGGATATCAGCCCACTTTGGCCTCTGAGACTGCGGCTCTTCAGGAACGCATCACGAGCACACAAAATGGATCGATTACCTCGATTCAGGCAGTATATGTGCCGGCCGACGATTACACCGATCCCGCGCCTGTTTCAACATTTGCGCATCTTGATGCGTCACTTTCGTTGGAGCGCGCGTTGGCCGAGCAGGCGCTCTTTCCGGCTATTGATCCGTTGACTTCGACCTCTCAGGCCTTAGACCCCGATATTGTCGGCACAGAGCACTACGAAGTCGCCCGTCGGGTAGTCCAAACATTGCAGCGGTACAAGAATCTCCAGGATATTATTGCGATTTTGGGTATGGAAGAGTTGTCTGATGAGGACAAACTCATCGTAACCCGTGCACGCAAAATTCAGCGGTTCCTTACGCAGCCTATGTTTGTGGCCGAGGCATTCACCGGAACTCCGGGTAAATATGTGCCGATTAAAGACACCGTTCGCGGATTTAAAGAAATCCTCGATGGCAAGCATGACGACAAAAGCGAAATGGCCTTCTACATGAAGGGCGGAATTGAAGAGGTTAAATAACTATTATGCTGCACCTGCGCGTCATCACCCCGAAGAAGGTAGTCCTCGATGAAGAAGTGGCCTCGGTCACCGCGCCTGGCGCCGAGGGCGAAATGACTATTCTTCCCCGCCATTCACATCTGTTTTCTCAGCTTAAAGAGGGAATCGTGACTATTCGTCGAAAAAATGGCGAG
>JACOTV010000076.1 GCA_016178125.1 Candidatus Microgenomates bacterium
ATGACCCGAAGTATTATAAGAACCGCAGACTGGCAAGACGAAGATACGCTTCTTATCGCGGCGTCACGAGCGACCCCGTGGAGTGCGCGTGCTCGAAACAATGTGGGGGGAGTTTATGTTCGGCATAAAGATTACGCGCATGCCATTGAAGAATTTAAAGCATCTCTTGCGCTTGAGCCCGATTACCCGGAGATAGAATATAATCTGGCCAATTGCTATTACCTTACCGGAAATCGTAACGAGGCGATTAAGTACTATCTCTTAGCGCTTAAACACAATCCTCGTCTGTGGAGATCGCATACAAACTTGGGGAAGATGTACATGATGTCAACGAAAGAATACCAAAAGGCGATCCCCCACCTTAAGGAATCTCTTAAAAATGATCCGTCGGACACAACGGTACAAGAACTGCTTAAAGTGGCTCAGGAAAATAAGGAGTGATTATAGATTCACCGCGCTGTCTGCCAGCTTGATTGCCGCCTTTTCGGCGTCGACTGAAGTTTTGGGGCTGAAGAATGGTTTGCTTAGTTTACTTGCGGCATTTTTCCAGAAGGTAAGCGAATACTTGTTTACCTTGGTTTGGTTTGGATCAAAGTCTAAAAGATGTCCCATGAGCTTTTTACCCATATAAAAGAGGTACATAAAGTCGTGGGGGCTGCGGATGCTTAAGATCTTGCGACCAATATATTGAGGAGTCATGAAAGCTGAGTATAGTTCCTGCTCGAGTTCATATATTTTCTTAATGGGAAACGGTGTTTTCATGACCGCTTGTCGCATGTCGAATTTATCATAGTCGTCGGTCAAGAGCCATCCTTTTTCTTTGCATTCTTTGTAAAGAGGCGTCCCTGGATACGGAATTACGATCGTTGCTTGCATTGTTTCGTAATACCCTTTTTTAAATGCATATTTTGCGATTGCGATCGTGCGCTGAGCATCTTTCAGGGATTCCCAGGGATACCCAAGCATAATGGTGATATGTGGATCAAGCCCCGCCTTACGCGCCATGCGTGGTCCATTTATGGCGTCGACCTCTTTGGTTCCCTTATCGAGTTTATCGAGGGTTTTCTGATTGCCCGACTCCATACCGTACAAAATAAATCTGAAACGAGCCTTGCCCAATAGGTTATAGTATTCCTGATTCAGTGCATTAAACCGCATGTTGCATCCATAACGAACTTTTTTGTTATAGCCACTCTCTATGAGAAGTTCGCAGAACCGTTTGAGCTTGGGGCCGATGAACATGGTGCCTGCATCGTCGAAGATTTCTTTAATGCCGTAGTTGTCAACGACATGTTTGACTTCGGCAAACAGTCGTTCGGGCGAAAAGCTACGGTATGATCCTATGGGGTTGATGGTATGATCCCATACACAAAACGTGCAGCGGTTCCACCAACAGTCGCGCCCTGAATACATGTAGGTTGCGGGGGTGTATTTGTAGTTTCCGTTTTCGTAGGCATAGAGCTCCCATTTGGTAAGGTCACGATCGACAAATGGAAGGGTGTCGAGGTTATGGCGAAGTGAGGCTGGTCCACTGTTTGCAACCTTTACCCCATTTTTGAGCTTGGCGATTCCTGCGGGTTTGGCGGTAATGTCTTTGTCGGTTACGCGCCAGTAGACTCCCCCTTCAAGCGGCTCTCCCTTATATATATGATTGAGCAGATTAACCGAGACAAAGTCGTAGTCGCCGCCTGTTATTGCATAGTCCACGTTACTGTTTTCAAAGAGTTCGAGGGGAAGGTAGCTCACATGATCGCCTACCCATATGAGTTTGAGGTACGGAAGTTTTTGCTTCAGATCATTAATCTGTTTCCAGTGAGTTTTAACTATTGGCGACTTTGTTTCGACCATTAAATAGTCAGCGCCGGTCGCGGCCAGCTCATCGACCCATTCGTCATATTCCTTGCGTTCTGAAATACCGTCCATCCAATATACTTTGTAGCCATTGTGCTGTAAGTTCGATGCTGCATATGCGGGGACCATGGGGTAAATATAGGTTGGCGCATTGAAGTATTGAAATTGACGATTCTGGGAAAGCAAGGCCACGCCTTTTTTAGACTTAATCGGTGCGTACCCTACGACGATTACGACATCCTTTGTCTTTTTGATAGGAACACCACGGGTGTTCACTTTCCTGAGAAGGCCGGTTGTGGTACGTTTAGGCGAAGCAGATTTTTTAGCAACCATGCCCATATAGTATTGCAAGCGCGAATCGAAAAGTCAACACAAACAGAGCGTAATTGCTGTTATTTTGGATATACTTTTTTGCCTTTTTGAAAAACCTCGATTGCAACAACAGGACATGACTGTGCGGCAGCGATTATTTTTTCCAAGCGATCCCACTCGCCATTTTTGGCAATAGCAATGTTGTCTTCGTCTAAATCGAATGTGCTTGGCGCATAGACGATGCAAGTTGCTGCACCAATGCATAAGTCGCGGATAATACGGACTTCGATATCACCTTTTTTAACGATGTCGATATTTTTTCGAGCGGCTTTTTTAGCGGGCATAAATACTTTTGTTTTTGTTAATTCCTTTGGAAAATCCTTTTATAAACATTATTCCATACACTACATGTGTGAGTACCAGGACAAGTGCCGATCCGAGTGCGATTATAGGGTTCAACGCGTTGAAAACGGATCGAACTATCAAATAAGCCAATAGTATACCGTACAGACAAAGAGGAAGTAAAGCAATTGTCAGAGGTATCCCAACGAGCGCAATCCGTAAAAAATACATCGCTAAAAAGATCGTAAGTGCCAGTAAATATAATACAAAGAGCGTTGGAATCAAGTATGCCAGGCTTCGCGAGTTTTTATCGCCATGCGCAAAAAAAGCGCCGCGGTGGAAGCCGTAATTTGCGTGCTGCTTGAGGTATCCTTTCAGGTCGGCGCGGCGATGATGATACACCAGGACTGCGGGATCGTAGTAGATCGTGCCTTTTTCCTTCTCGATAATGTCGTTGCATAATTTACTGTCTTCTCCCGGCCAGTAATCGCTATTAAATCCTCCGAGTTTTTTAAACGTTTTTTTTGAAATTAAAAAATTCATTGATGGATAGTCATCGACGTATCGAGCGGACTGTTGTATGAATCGATACGTATACCCACCCGCCCCAACAGCACTTGTGAGGACTTGGTTAAATATGTTCTCCCAAATAGTAGTTTTTTTGGGAAGTATCCCTGGGCCACATACCACCGTCACTTTTTTGGTATTAAAAATGCGTACGGCGTTTTCAATCCAGTGCTGATCTGGGTATGCATCGTCGTCGAGAAATGCAATGATTTCGCCTTTTGCGTTTTGTACGCCGATGTCACGCTTTTGAGCAGGACGCGTCACCTTCCCCGTCGGAATGATGCGGAGCCACTTATATTCCTTAAGAAGCGACAAATCGTATTGAGAATGCTCATTGGGAAGAACAAGTACTTCGATGTTTTTATATGTTTGTTTTGCGAGCTCGGGAATATTCTCATGCAGCAAATAGTAGCTGAGTTGCTTAACGGGAATGATTATAGATACCTTTGGCGCCTTGTTCATTAACGGGTCTTTGCGAGTTTTAACTGTTTCTTTTGAACCTTACGAGCTGACTTGTGGTAATGTCTGGTGAAGTTCTTGCGATAATAGATCGCCAAGGTATCCATAATGATTCCTTGAATTGCCTTAAGCGTTGCCGCCGATGTAACCGAGGCCAAGTGGTAATCGAGTTTTATAGGTGCCTCATAAATGCGCGTAAACCCCATCGTATCGGCGGCGACGAGTATCTCAAGATCACCTGCGAATTGACGCTCTTTAAGCCGGGGCAAAATAGTTTCTAGAGTTTTCTTACGAAATATTTTTATTCCCGCCTGGGTATCTTTTACTTTGATAGAAAACATAAACTTGACGAGATAATAATATCCGTAGCTCAGTACTTTGCGTGCGGCGGGGTATTTCACTTGTGAAGCCGCATGGCGCTTTGAGCCCACGATAACATCGGCGTTGTACCATTCCATATGCTCAAGAAGCATTGATATGCCATTTGGATGAATCTCCATTCCTGAATCCATAAACATTACGTAGTCGCCTTTTGCCTTAGACATACCTAAGCGTATTGCGTAAGCTTTACCTTGATTTTTTATATACGCAATCGTTTTTAGTTTCGGGATGTTTGCCTTCTTAATGATCTTCAATGAATTGTCGATCATCCCGTCGACAACGGCGATTATTTCATAGTCGTATTTAATATTGTCGAGCGCTGTTTTAATGTGACGAAGATTGCGGACAATTGTTTTTTCTTGCTTATAAATGGGGATGATGATACTTACGAAGTGATCAGACCTTCTTTTTTCCATTCGCTCCATTATAGAAAAACATATGGCCGTATGCAACAAGATAAAGCACTAATACACCCAGTGAAAAATATACGTTCAAGGAGATTAAAGATCCCAGTGTGCGCGGCACAGTAACAACAAGATACAAATATATCGGAATAAGGACACAGAGCATAAGCGAATAGTTACTACTTTTTGCAAGGAAGTAATTATTAACAAACGTAATAGTGGTATAAAACGTTCCAAACATACTCGCCGATCCCATGTAGGGTGAAACTGCATCGAACTTATTGCCGAATAATATATGAATTGCGAATAGTGAAAAATAGCGGTAAAAAATATAACTCACGATACCGATTATTGTGAGTATACCGAGTGAAAAGGTAAGGATCCGTTCATGACTTTTCTTAGATGTTGTATCTGAGAAGAATATAAAACTCACCAGTGATAGCGGACCCGTAAAGTACAGTATTATTTTTGCAAACAAGCTCCATGAACTATAAATGCCTGCAGACTCGGGGCTAAAGAATTTCTTAACAAAAATAATATCCAGATTGTTTAACAGTGTTATCGCAAGAATCGAAAAAAATGTCGTAATAACATATCGATTCAAAAGCGCATGGGTAAGACGCTTGTTCAATTTGTCGGTAAGATGTATTTTATGTGTTTGGCGGCGTTTAAGAATTATGTATGACGATACGAATGGAATTATCGCCGAAAGCAGGAGAAATGCTATAACTGTTCCTATTCCCCCACCTGCAGTAAGCACTAATATACCTCCTGAGAGTTTGAGCGACGAGGTAATAATATTGATGAGAGATATCCAAAAAAATAGAAGAAGCCCTTGAAGCACTGATCCATAGAATGCACCGACGAAAATAAGTACGACATATGGTATAAGGGCATATCCGACAACGGGTGATAAGTTAGTGAGTCGTGGCACGAACGGTATTATGATCGCAAGCGGAATAAACAGAAACCACCACTTACGCACCTTAGAAAAAAACCAATCCTGAAGAGCCGCAGCAAAACGTGCTGCATTTTCTCCTTTTGACCCGATTTTATTGATGACCGCAAGAGACATAACCGACATAGGGATCGAAAGAACAACAGTATAGGAAAGCATCGCGGTTATCTCGCCAAATCCTGTGGGCCCCAATGCTCGCGCGGCAAGCACGTTAAAGAAGTAGTTAAGAACATTTGCTATGAGCGTGGTTGTCGTAAGTAATGCGCTCCCCTTTATAAAATCATTTCTCAATAATCCACGGATCGTTTTCCTCATTTTGTACAGTATATATGAAGTTCGATGAAATGGTAATTTTAAGGGGCTGAAAAATGATAGAATATCCTATTATGGCAGTAAAACTCACCAAAGTCGTTGCAACAGTCGGACCCTCTTCAGAAAGTGAGGACATGCTGCGTAAGCTCATCGATGCCGGCGTAAACATATTTCGATTTAACTTTAAGCATAACGAGATTGAGTGGCACGAAGAAATAATTCGACGCGTTAACACGCTCGCAAAAGAGCTAAACACCCCGATTGGTGTATTGCTTGACCTCCAGGGACCAGAGATACGCGTTAAAATGAGTGGCGAGCAGCTAGAAATCAAACAAGATGTCGCAATCGAACTAGGCACTCCGTCTTTTACCATATCCCACCCGGCCATTCTTGAGCACATGCAAGATGGACAATTCGTCGTAGTAAATGACGGACAGTTTACCTTTACTCTGCGTAAAAAAGAGAAACAAATATTCCTCCTACCCTTTCAAACCGGTGTACTGATGCCCAATAAGTCGATGAACTTCCCCGGTGCAGATTATCCAATAGACGTATTAACCGCACGCGATTTGACGGGAATCGA
>JACOTV010000081.1 GCA_016178125.1 Candidatus Microgenomates bacterium
TAGTATAGTAATTGTCAGCGGTCCTATAATGGTAAAGAACGAGCCTGCGATAGGAAACGCTATGAAAAATATCCCCCACCACTGAGTTACTTCACCAAAATAATTAGGATGACGAGAATACTGCCAAAGACCTTTGTCCATTAATTTCCCTCTGTTACGGTGATCTCCGATAAATTCTTTAAGCTGTTTATCAGACATCGTTTCAAAATAGAAACCAATCCCCCAAATAAAAAGGCCAATGCATTCATATATTCCAAAACCATTAGACAGCGAGAAGTTTATGAAGATAACGGGTAATGAAATTAAATAAAGGAGTATTCCTTGAAGTGCAAAAACCTGCAAGAAACTCCTTACATAAAAATGTTGCCAGGTTTTTCTCCATTCCATATACCTTGAGTCTTCGGGTTTATTTCTATTGCGACGGTAAATATGCCAAGACAGCCGTAGACCCCACACAGTTACCAAACCGTTGACCAAAAGCGCATTGACAGAATAACCCGATAAATAAAATGACAACCAAGCCATGAGAACAAATCCTACACCCCAGGCGACATCTGCAACATCATTCCTCTTTTTAAGAATAGACACGATAAACCAAGAAGTCATATACCCAAGAAGAGTTAGCGCGAGGGTGAAGTAATAGTTCATAAACCCAATTTAAGAGCTAGAAAGTAGGTTGCAACCGATACCGCAGAAGATACAAACATGCCCCAAACCAGGTCGACTATGGTTACATTAAGTGGCCAGTCTTTTATAGTCGCAAGGTTGGTTAGATCGTATGTTGCATAGGTAACAAGTCCAAAAAAAAGCCCTGCTACAAGTGCATGAGTCCACATCTTCTTGTCTAGCGCCGGATTAATGACAAAGTAGATCAAAGCGGCAATAAAAATAAGATAAAAAATTAAGGCTGCCCAAAGATTAGGAGTTTTTGCCATCAAATAACCTATATATTTCGCATAAAAATTCTTAGCAATCAACGTGAGCCAGACAGCGTCGATGGCTAAAAATACCGTGAACGCAATTACATATAATTTTAAAAACATGATTAGAAACATTATATACGTACTCTGTATAAAGAAGAGCCCAAAATTCGCTTGCAGAAGTTTCCGAGCGTTATTCTTTCGTCCCTACCACAGCGCTTTCGCGGGGAGCATCACTCTATTTCATATCCTTTTTTGATGTATTTACTTCGCCATTTCTGCCGCGTCGCTCGGTGTTACCGATGTCAACGCCGGATACGATAAGTTAAAGAAGCTCGGCGTGAAGTTCACCATGGAACAGACATAAATGGATCCCGTAACTATCGCCGTTTTTGACGACACCTGCGGGAATCTTATCCAAATAATGCAAAAATAGCCAGCGACTTCTTCATTGCCGTCTCTCTACAAACGTACGCAATGCGACAAGTCGTTTATCCCACTGTAATTCAAGATTTGCTATAAACGCTTTTCCCTGGTCTAGGGTATCACGCAGAAGGCGTACTTCAGTATCTCTTCCGTGAGGATTGAGAGCAATTATTTTTGCATCCACCAATACTTGCAGATGCTTTCGTGCACCTTGACGGGTAATGTTTAACTGACTCGATACCGTTGATATGGTGTGCGGCTCGCCTGCGGCGAGCCGCCGAACCATCTCGAGACGAACTGGATCTCCAAGTGCTCTGAACACCTCAACTACTTCCATTAGTTTTTGTTCAGTAACTTTTCGAGTCGGCCAATCATATATTCCCAACCGCCAGAATTTTGTTTAAAGCATTCCTCGGCAACTTCGGCAGGCAATGAAGTGAAGCCTGATTCTCTGACCGTCACTTTCGTTTCTTGCCCTGATTCTTCGATGAAGAATTCAACAAGTGTATTAGGCACTTTTAAAACATCACCGATAATACCCGCCCCGCCTGGAACCCATCGATAGGCAAAGTAGCTAAATGGCTTCGCAGCCTCAACATATATTGAGGTTTTGTGATTTTCGCCCGAAAAAATCATCACCGGTCGCTGACCAACGTCAAGGGTTCCTTCGATTTTATCGGGAAACCAAGTAATTATTTCTGTAGGATCAGAAATAGCTTTATAAACGCGTTCCATCGAAGCATGAACGGTTATCTCACGACTGATAATATCTTTCATAAAATTATGACAATAATTATTAATAAATCGAGTATACAGTGATTTTCTACTTAATGCAACTGAAAGGTTGCATTAAGTAGAGACAAGTGATCTACAGAGTTGTTATCTGATGCTATTCAAACAGGATGTGGAGAACGAGCTGTGGCTCAAATTACTTCTCCTTTATGAGGCGATGTTTGGGGAATTCGCTGTCATTTTTAAAATGCATTCCTTTATATTTATCAAGCTCCCTAAATAGCTTATCAAAACCACTTTTTATCCCGCTCCTGATCGTTTTTTCGTTAAACTTTGCGACGAGTCTCTTTTTCGGAATAATAAGGTCGAGGGTGCCTTCATAAGAAGCTGGAGCATTCCCCTTCTTATGCTTATTGACCGTCATGACGAGCTGCGGGAAGTCGGGCTGATCCCACGCCGTCAATTTCATAAGCTTCGCGGCAAACTTTTCGAAATACTCATAATCCGCTTCGGTCAGATTGGTTTGTTTGGTCGTAATGGTAAATTGCATATTCCCCACTATAGTCCTTTTATAGAAATATAAAAGTGATTTACGTCACAGGCTTTGAGTAATACCCACAAAAACCACTATAATTGTTCCACCTTATGCATGAATTCTCGACCCCCATGATGCGCCAGTATCATGAAATTAAGAAAAAGTACCCAGGGTGCCTTTTGTTTTATCGCATGGGGGACTTCTACGAGTTGTTTTTGGAAGACGCACACATTGGAGCACGCGTGTTAAATATTACCCTAACCGGAAAAGCCGGAGGCAAAGACGGCAGAATCCCGATGGCGGGAATTCCGTATCACGCGATGGATAGCTACCTCGCAAAACTGGTGAAGGCAGGATACAAAGTGGCAATTTGCGAGCAGCTGTCTCCTCCTAATAAAAAAGGCCTCGTCGAACGAGATGTCATACGGATCGTTACGCCCGGCACATTGCTCGACGAGAACGCACTCGAAAAAAAAACAAATAACTACATCGTGAGTATTTTGATCAAGGGGAGTCAGGCATCACTTGCTGTGGCCGATCTTTCGACCGGATACTTCGCCGTTTCCGAAAAACAGGGTGACCACCAACAGTGGCTTCTTGATGAGCTGGCGCGGATTGGAGCAAGTGAGTGCATACTGCCCGACGTACTATACAACAATCATGAGTTTCTAAAACTGCTGAAAAGCCAACAAGATATGAACATTTATAGCTTGCCTCGATGGAACGAATACACAGAGGCGCCGGACAGATTATTAAGAGAACATTTTGGCGTAAAAACACTTGCTGCGTTTGGGATAGAACATAAACCGCTTTCGCTACAAACAACTGCCGCACTTCTGGGGTATTTACAGGAAACACAAAAAACGACCGTTAACCATATAAAAACGATTGTTGCGTATGAAACAGATGCTGCAATGGTGCTCGATAAGTCCACCACGCTGAACTTAGAACTATTCAGCACTATTCGTGAACACAACACCCAGGGATCACTCCTTTCGGTTCTTGACGAAACGGTGACATCGATGGGTGGAAGACTCCTTAAGATGTGGCTTAAAAAGCCGTTAGTTGACGACAAGCAAATAGCGACGCGGCACGAAGGAGTTGCCGTGTTTCTGAAAGAGCATAAGAAACGCAAAGAAGTCAGGGCATCACTAGAAGAAGTGGCCGACATCGAACGTATACTTTCACGACTTTCTGTCAATATCGGCAACGCTCGTGACTTAGTGAACATGCAACTTTCTCTGTCGAAAATACTTAAGATAAAAGAGTATATATATCACGAAGAAGGACTCGCGTCTGAGCTCTGTAAAATGGTCGCAGAGCACATTCCCTCGGCTTTACAGCAAGCAATTCAATTAGTAACCCATTACCTTGTTCCCGAGCCACCGATCGACCCTAAAAACGGAGGACTTATTGTGAAGGGTGTCAACAAAGAGCTAGACAAATTGCGCGATATCATCGGCTCGAGTAAGCAGTGGATGGAGTCACTCGAAATTACAGAGCGCGAGGCAACCGGAATCAATACCCTTAAAATTCGTTATAACCGGGTCTTTGGATTCTATATAGAAATCAGCAAATCAAATTTACATCTCGTCCCACAAACATATACACGCAAACAAACGCTCGTAAATGGCGAGAGATTCGTCACCGAAGATCTTAAGAAACACGAAGAGATTATTTTAACCGCCCAGGAAAAAGCCAATGAAATTGAGTATGAGTTATTTGTTAAGGTACTTACCGAGGTTCTGGAATTTACGAGTGAGATACAACAAGCGGCGCAAGCCATTGCTACTTTGGACTGCATTGCAACGTTCGCACATGTCAGTCAAAAGTACGGGTATGTACGACCAGTCTTGTTAAATAATGGAGAAATTCATATAACTCAGGGGCGTCATGCAGTTGTTGAGCGGTTACTTGATAACGAATCACAGTTCGTGCCAAATGACGTGTCTCTCGATACTGCAGGTGAACATCTTCTTCTTATCACCGGACCCAATATGGCCGGAAAGTCCGTATTCATACGACAAGTTGCGCTTATTGTTCTTATGAATCAGATCGGCTGTTTTGTTCCCGTAAAAAAAGCACAACTTTCGATCGTAGATCGTATATTTGTCAGATCAGGTGCCTCGGATATGATTACTTCGGGCCTTTCAACGTTCATGGTAGAAATGGTCGAGACAGCGCATATCCTTAATAACGCAACAGAAAAATCGCTTATTGTGATGGACGAAATCGGCCGAGGGACAAGTACGTATGATGGTATATCTATCGCTTGGGCCGTTGCACAATATTTAGTGACGCACTTTTCCCCTTCTCCCAAAACGCTTTTTGCAACTCATTACCACGAGCTGCAGCTTCTTGAAAAAGAATATCCCAATGCGATTAAAAACTTTCATATGGCCGTTGGGGGTGATAAAAGTACTCCGGTCTTCTTGCACACACTTCTCGCAGGTGGAGCCTCACATTCATTTGGTATTGTTGTCGCTCAGCTGGCAGGATTACCAAGCGAGGTGATAGATAGTGCGAAGTCGATGTTACAATCCTTAGAAAAGCGCGA
>JACOTV010000082.1 GCA_016178125.1 Candidatus Microgenomates bacterium
CTTGATATAATAGTATGTTTTACCGGGTCCGTAGCTCAACTGGTAGAGCAGTTCCCTCTTAAGGAATTGGTTCAGGGTTCGAGTCCCTGCGGACTCACATTTTTTGTTCTTTATCTTCCGAGGGGGTTTTTGCTTTGGTGACGAAGTCATCAACCTGCTGGATAATTTGGTCGGGAGTAAACTGCGCCTTAATAATATACCCAATTATTCCCAATCGATATGCTTCCTGGATTATTGCGTCATCTGCAAGGTTGGTCAGTAGTATAATCGGTGATTTTTTAATCTGCCCTTCGGTGTTAAGCTTTCTAAGAATATCTATGCCATTGGTGTCGGGGAGCATGAGGTCGAGGAGAATGAGATCATACGCATTTTGATTCATGAATTTTACGCCTTCTTCACCATTGGCTGCCTGATCGACTGCGTATTGCGCATGCGTCAATTGTCGATTGTATAAAAAACGGAGCGTATCTTCGTCTTCAATCAAAAGTAGTTTTTTACCGACCATATCGTTACAGTATAGCAAAGTAGATTACACCTCAACATGCGAAGATTCTGCTGATGAGTGTGGCTCAACATGTGTTAAGGGCAAGGAGAAACTAAATGTTGATCCGTGACCCATTTCTGACTCAACCCATATCTTGCCACCGTGCTTTTCGACGATTGCTTTTGAGAGATACAATCCAAGCCCGGTACCTTTTACCCCTTCGAGCTTTCCCGAAACCCTGAAGAACTTCGTGAATAAGTGGGGGATTGCGTCTGACGCAATACCACGACCGGTATCTTTAATATGGGTCACGACTTCGCCGCCTCGCTTATCGATAGAAACGGTAATCGCACCATTTTCTGGAGTGTAGTTTATTGCGTTTAGTATAAGATTTGACAGCACCTCGGACATCCGAAGCTTATCTATGCTTAGCGTCGGGATCGGATCTTGTGGCGCAAGCAGCGATAGAGAAATATTTTTTTCTCGTGCGCGGAGCGCGAGCTCATTCACTACCTCTTGCACCGTTTCCATCCAGTTTGACGGCATAATCGATATAGAAAATGTTGACCGGTCAATACGCGATACACTCAACAAACTCTCAACAAGCGCGGCCAAGCGTTCGGCCGCAAGATACACATGGTGAGTCAGCATTTTTTGATCGGCATTCATATCTTTCTCATTTTCGGTAAGGTATACCGAAAGGTACCCGCGAATTGCCGTTATCGGAGTCCGCAATTCATGCGCAGCCATTGATACAAAGTCGAGCTTCATCTTTTCGAGTTGCTTCTCCTGCGAAAGATCATGAAGTGTGATAATGCATCCCGCGTTGACCGTTGTCCCATATACCGTAGGGTTTGCCTTGATCGATACAAAAACAGGCGCATTTAAGCGTGCATGGATTTCAACCTCATCGCGAATGTACGGAAGAGCCTCTACGTCGCCTGTTTTCACCGGGCAATAAACATCATGCGAAATAGGGGATTTATCGTCGAGGACTTGTATAACGTTATATATTTTCCGTCCCAGAACTTCTTGCGCCGTATAGCCAGTAATACTCTCGGCAGCTTTGTTAAACACAATCACGTTCTTTTCTAAATCAACCAATATAACAGCGTCTGCGATATTTGAAATTGCGATAGAAACTTTATTACGTTCAGCCGAGATAATGTCTTTATCTCGTTCCACATTATCAAACGCTGTTTTTAAGTTTTTTGTCATACTGTTAAAAGCCGCTCCCAATTCTTCGATCTCGTCACCGGTACGCAGTGATATCTGGTAGTTGAGGTCACCAGCTCCGATTAAATCGCTCCCTTTTTGCAGTTCATAAATCGGTTTTACAATAATCCTCGAAAGCCACAGACTCCCCAGGAAAATAACGGTTAGCAGTGAAGTAACAATAAGCAGAATAAACCATGAAATCTGGTTCGTGTCTTTAAGTACGTCAGACAGCGGGACCTGTGCAATAACTCCCCAGTTCGTAAGGTTTACTTTCTGATACGAGATTAACGAGGGGATTCCATATTCATTAACCTCCTGAAACACCGTCTGCTCGGGGGCCTTCTGTTCGCTTGTTAGAGAAATTACAAATTTATTTATGGCGTCAACCGATCGCAGATTTGCAAGACGCTTAGATAATGATTTATCTCGATGAGCAATCGTGTTCCCTTTGTCATCAACCACAAAGACATATCCGTGTGATCCGATCTTTGCAGCAACTATCTGCTCCCAAAAGTTGGATAAATTAATGTTTGCCTTGAGCACTCCCAAGATTTCGCCTACTTTCCTGGACTTCCCCGAAGACGAAGTCGTGAGTTGTTGCAACTCTTGTTGCGACTCTGGCTTAACGATTGGAATGGCGATATATATACTTGGCTGACCTTTTTGATCAATATACATCGAACTGATATATCGGTCACCACCGACAAATGTAGGTATTTTAAAGGCCAAACTGCTTGACTGGTCCAAAAGCTCGCCTGCTTGATATACGCGATTGCGATCAACATGAATCGTTTCTTTTCCATGGGCATCAATGACCGAAAGCTCGTCGACGTCTTTATCTTGAAGCAACAAATTCTGGAGTTCGCGTGTCGATTGGGGGACATTAAAACTTAACAGTGACTCGGTTTGCGAATGAATGATCAGTCCGATCGCTTTCAATTCAACATAGCTTTCAATCTGATGAGCAAAATCGGAGGCCGTACTTTTTAGCTGTCCAGAAGTGGTTGTGATAAGTTGGTTCTTTGAAGAACTAAACCAGATAA
>JACOTV010000083.1 GCA_016178125.1 Candidatus Microgenomates bacterium
ATACTGAATGCCGGTGACATTGTTGCCGCTGACGTACGAATCATTGAGGAATCGAATTTCACGATCGATGAATCGGTTTTGACCGGAGAATCGGTAACGGTAAAAAAAACACCAGGCAAGCTGCCTGGGACGATCAAGGATCTGTATAAAGCACAAAATCTGTGTTTTTCGGGGACTACGGTTGCGACCGGTCGCGCACTTGCGGTCGTCGTCGCGACCGGTCGCGATACCGAGCTTGGTCAAATCAGCAATCTAACCATCGCAACCAAACGGGAAAGTAATTTTGAAAAAAACATCGCTAAATTCAGCAAATTCATTCTGTATCTTATCCTTGGGACCCTTGTTCTCGTATTTACTATGAATATAGCGATTAAGGGAGTCTCCGAAATCCCCCGACTTCTTATTTTTTCTATCGCTCTAGCGGTAAGCGTTATCCCCGAAGCACTTCCGGTGGTTATTACCTTCTCACTCTCGCGCGGGGCACTGCGGCTTTCAAAGCGCAAAGTAATCATTAAGCGCCTTTCTTCGATTGAAGATTTGGGAAGCATCGAGGTGTTATGCACCGATAAAACGGGAACACTCACCGAGAACTCACTCACCGTTTCTGGATACTTTCCTGCCGTAAAAAAAGACACTATTCTCCTTCATGGAGGACTCGCAACCGCTGACACCGGCGAACAAAATGCCTCTGTGCATTCGTTTGATATGGCAATCGGGAATGCACTAACCGATAAAGAGCGCAGGCTAATAAAAACGTATAAAAAAATAAAAGAGACACCATTCGATCCTGATCGCAAACGCAGTAGCTACATCGTTCAGGATGGAAAAGAGCTATTACTGGTGGTTAAAGGAGCGCCCGACGAATTACTCAAATTAGCACGCTCCAGCAGCCAGAATAAATTAATACATCAGTGGGTTATTACCGAGGGAAAGGAAGGAAAACGCGTCGTCATGATTGCCAAAAAAACCATCCAGTCTGCCGACAAGTATGATGAACACGGACTTTCGATCGTAGGGTGTATGTCGTTTATTGATCCCATCAAACAATCAACCAAAGAAGCCATTTCGCGTGCAAAATTCCTCGGACTAAAGATTAAAATCTTAACCGGGGACAGTCCCGAAGTGGCCGGTGCAGTCGCACACGAAATTGGACTAATTGCAAACGCCTCAGATGTTCTCACGGGGCGTGAGCTCGACGAAATGCCTCATGCCAAACAACAAGAAGCAATCCTGAATTATGACATTTTTGCACGGGTGTCACCTGCTCAAAAGTATCATATTATTCAAATGCTCGAGCACAACGCTACGGTTGGATTTCTAGGAGAAGGCATAAACGACGCTCCTGCGCTAAAGATTGCAAATGTTGGACTGGTTGTTGCCGATGCAACCGACGTCGCACGTGAAGCTGCAGACATTATCTTACTTAAAAAAGATCTAAAAGTGATCGTCGATGGAGTACATGAAGGACGTATTATTTTCACCAATACGTCAAAGTATATTAAGGCCACTCTTGCGTCCAACTTCGGTAATTTTTACACCGTGGCAATAACTTCACTATTCATTACCTTCTTGCCTCTGTTGCCCCTACAGCTACTTCTTATTAACCTTCTGACCGATTTCCCGATGGTTGCAGTGGCTGCGGATAATGTTGATCCCGAAGAAGTAACCCAGCCCAAAAAATATGATCTTCGTGACACCATTCTTGCCGCAACTATTCTTGGCGTCGTAAGTACCGTATTCGATTTTATGTTTTTTATTTTGTACTATCACCAGGGCGCATCGATTCTACAGTCAAATTGGTTCATAGGAAGCGTAGTCACCGAACTCGTATTTCTCTTCTCCATCCGTACCAAACGTAACGTTTTTGAGGCAAAGCGCCCTTCGTCGATACTCCTATTTCTCTCACTCACCGCACTGGTTATCGGTGTCGTTCTTCCGTTTTTGCCAGTGGGTCATACATTGTTCTCGTTTACTTCCCCCACCGCTGAACAGATGCTTCTTGCTGCAGTAATCATCACCGCGTACTTTATATCGACCGAAACGGTAAAGTTACTCTACTACAAGCATCGGCCTGAATAAGCCCCATGTGATAGAATATAGTATGAAAAATGGCACAGTTCTCTTGGTAGGACGCCCCAATGTAGGGAAATCGACTTTCGTGAATAATGTAATCGGCCAAAAGGTTGCAATTACTTCTCCAAAGCCGCAAACAACCCGCTTTCCTATTCAGGCATATTACGAAGACGAGCGGGGAACAATTTACTTTGTCGATACCCCGGGCATATTTGATCGTGTCAAAGATACCCTTTCTAAGAAAATTAATAATCAAACTCTCGACGCCACACATTCTAATGTAGATGTCGTTATTTACATGGTTGATCACACCCGACGCCGTGACTTTGAGGAAGGAAAAGTATTGGGAATTGTTAGAAAAATCAACAAGCCTAAAATACTAGTCATCAACAAAATGGATAAGCAAGACGAAGGTACCTTTTTACCTCAATACGAGTTTCTCCGTGAAGAATTCCCCGACGTGTTTATCATCTCGGCAATTAACAAAACTCATGTAAAGCCCCTCCTCGAGCGCATATTTGAACTCCTGCCCGAACGTACCGAGACCGATGAGCATCCCGAGAACCCAGTGTATCCGCTTATTAATCTTGATAGTAAAACATTTATTGCCGAGCTCATTCGGGAGAAAGTATTTCTCAAAATGGGACAAGAAATCCCCTATCGAATAACGGTTGTCGTCGACGAGATCGCCGAGCGAAGCGATAAGCTTACGTATATAAAAGCCCGTATATTAACGACCGATCACCGGTATAAAAAAATGCTTATCGGCGCAGGAGGTCGTAAAATCAAAGAAATGGGCGGCATGGCACGAAAAGACATTGCTCTTGCCACCTCGAAGAAAATATTTCTCGACTTAACCGTCGAAGTTGACCCTCACTGGCCCGAAGTGTTGTACTAAACTATACCTATGATGCTAACCATGGTGATGGTACAAACACTAAACGGCAGAATAACGAACGGATCTGACCCGAATCCTTCCACATGGGCATCTCCTGAGGACCAACATCATTTTCAATCCTTGTTAAAAGACAGCACGGTTCTTATCATGGGAAGTACGACATTTGATGTAACGCCTGCAAAGACTCAACCAAAAGACGGCAAGCTCAGAGTAGTAATCACACGTGATCCTAAAAAATATTCCGATGTCTCCCAACCCGAGAAGTTTGAGTTCACCGATGCACCTTTGAAAGATGTAATTAAGGACCTTGAACAGCGGGGACACAAAGATGCACTTCTCGTAGGCGGCGGCACAATCAATGCACTCTTTCTTAAAGAGGGTCTCGTGACTCACCTTTCCATGACGGTCGAACCAAAACTATTTGGAAATGGACAATTGGTCGTCGGCGAACTGGCTGGACTCGATGTGAATATGAAGTTACTTTCCTGTGAGAAAGTAAACGAACAAGGAACGCTTTTTCTTCGTTACGAGGTGATACAATAAACTCCATCATGCATATAACCCCGATCAAAACTCATGCTATTGTGGCGAACAAAGAATCGATCTACGATCTTATAGACACCTATATACCATCATTCCCCGAGAAATCAGTACTCGCCATAACGTCAAAAGTTATCTCGCTCTGCGAGGGTGCAGTTGTACCCGAACAGGGGACAGATAAAGACAAATTGGTCGAAGAACACGCAGACTATTACCTACCAAAAGACTTTAACGTCTACGGGTTTCACTTCACGATAACCAATCATACGATGATTGCCTCGGCTGGGATTGATTTATCAAATGGAAACGGCAATTATGTGTTATGGCCCAAAGATCCACAAAAATCCGCAAACGACATAAGAGTATATCTGACGAAGAAGTTTAATATTAAACATGCTGGAGTACTCATAATCGATAGCAAGACCACTCCTCTTCGCTGGGGCACCATGGGGACTTCGATTGCGCATAGTGGGTTTAATGCCGTCAAAGACTATATCGGAACAAAGGATTTATTCGATTATCAAATCCGCGTTACTAAAGCAAATCACGCCGAAGGTCTCGCCGCAGCGTCATGCTTGGTGATGGGTGAAGGAGCCGAAAGCACACCATTTACTATTATTGGAGATATTCCGTTTATCGAGTTTCAGAACCGCAATCCGTCACAAGGTGAGCTCGACATTATAGCTATTCCACTTGCAGAGGATCTTTATGCTCCTATTCTCAAAAGTGTTTCGTGGATTAAAGGAAAGAAGCGAGATTCTTAAATGGCCTTAATTCGTTCAATTACTTCATCTTTCCCCAAAAGCTCCATGCTTTCGTTCAAGGGGGGTGAAATTTTCTTACCCGTTATCGCAACTCTAAGTATCATGAAAAATTCGCTATTTTTTACGTTCTCCGACAGGGCGAGTTCTTGCATTACTCGACCGATTTCTTCGGCCTTCCACTCTTGAATGCTCTCGAGAGATTCAGCTATCTTTCCTATTAACTTCTTCTGTGACTTTACATCTACCTGATACTTGTCAGGGCGGGCAAATACAAACTCGGTAAGTGGTTTGTAATCTGAGAGTTTTTTAATCCGTTCCTGTACGAGGGGAATCGTTTTATCAAGTATATCTCGTGGTAGTTTTTCTGCATAAAATACGTCTAGTTTGCTTGCTAATTCTTCGGCCTTCATCTGACGAATATATTCGCCATTCATCCACTCTAGTTTGACTACATCAAACGCCGGACCAACGGCCTGCAAGTCTTTCAAATCAAACACTTTTATAAACTCCTCAAGGGTAAAAATCTCTTTTTGCTTCGGATGTGACCATCCCATAAGCGCCAAATAGTTAAGCATGGCCTCGGGAAGAAATCCTTCCTTCAAATAATACGATGCCCATACTGGGTTTTTTCGCTTCGAAAGCTTTGACTTATCGGGATTCCGAAGAAGCGATGTGTGGGCGTATATCGGTCTTTCCCATCCGAATGCTTCGTAGAGCAAAACATGTTTCGGTGTGGATGATATCCAATCCTCGCCCCGTATGACATGGGTTATTTTCATGAAATGGTCATCTACTACAACGGCCAAGTGATACGTAGGGAAGCCGTCAGATATCGGTATTTATCGTTATATCTCCCCGAATCACATCGTTAAAGGTGATGTCGGTATGTTCGGGAACGTTTAGTCGCACTACATGACTTGCCCCAGATGCTATTTTCTTCGTAACTTCTTCTTGTCGAGACAAACAATACTTGTCATACCGGGGGATTTGTTTTTCTTTTGTCTGCTTCTCACGAAGTTTGGTAAGACGCTCTTTTGTACAAATACAGTAGTAGGCAGCATTCTTTTCGATAAGTTCTTTGGCATATATGCGATACGTCTCGAGGCGTTCCGATTGGCGGTATGGACCATATATTCCCTCAACGTCGGGTCCTTCGTCGTATTTGAGGCCATAGGACTTAAGCGTTTTCAAAATCTCTTCTTCTGAACCAGCAACCTTCCTCACTTGATCGGTGTCCTCAATTCGTACAACAAATGCCCCCTCGTGTTTGCGGGCGAACACGTAATTAATGAGTGCGGTTTGCAGATTGCCGATGTGCATATCTTCCCCGGTTGGAGATGGCGCGATCCGTGTGCGTACAGACATATTATGTTCTTTTTACTAATCGATAGACTCCATACGCAGAAAATAGCGCAGGTAATAGAAGTATTGTAAGGTATTTAACCAAATCTTTCTCCTGATTCGACATATCGGGAGGGAGAGGGTACATGTCCACCGCGCGCTGACGAATTCCGCTCAGTGCACCACGTGATGCATAATCACTCAGTACATTGAGCACAAGTTCGAGGTTGTCAGAAGTACGGGATAATGATTGATCTTCTACAAAACGAGAGGCCGGAATAACCATAAGAGCACCGCCATTTTTTAGCCGTGCTTCGGTGATCAGGTTAAATGCGTGCAGATCACTGCGTTTGGGCTCGGCAATATCTCGAGGATTTAACGTGAAGGTATCATTCTGCTGCCATGAATTATTGGTAGTTTGTACAAGTGCCTTCAGTTTAATATCGCTGGGTGAGCCTATTGAAACTGACGATGTCCATGGAAACGATAATTGGCGTACGTTTGAAAAATAGTTCGCAGATTTGTCAAAGGATTGCGTCCGGAGCCAAAACGGATACGCTGTCGCAATAGGTGCGCCGTCTTGACCTCCAAAGTTAACAATTTCGGCCGCTGTTGAAAGAACAAGATTCTTGTTCAAGGTCATGCCAAATTTGCTTAATAGTCCATAGAGATTGTGATCAGCCGCAGCAGTTTGTAGGTCAGCACTCACCCATTGTCCATCGGCAAACACGATCCCGCGGCCGCCTGCTTTGAGATATTTTTCAAGACCTGCGATTTCTTCGTCAGAATATTTTTTTGTGCGATTATCTATTAACAGAAATGCCTTAACCGATGCATCCGGCGTCGCAATCGCCTCAAGATTAAATTGCACAGAAGACGCCTGAAAGAGTGTTCTGAATTGTTGGTCCTGGCCATTGCCACCCATAACGGCGACTTTGGGGAGTTCTTTTGACGTAATTTTATATATCGCCGAGGTGAGGTTGTATTCTAAGTCGGGACTATCGGCGACCTGAGGCAGTGCTGCTTTTTTATTGTTTTCTGCGATACCGATCCCGAAGTACCCGGTGGTTACCGCAAACTGATCTTGTTCTTGCTGTGAAAAATTAAGCTCGGGAATGCCGAATTGGTCAGCCTCTTGCTTTACTTTTTCATCCTTCTTTGGATCTTTGGCAATAACCGTAATCTTTCCCCTGCCCTCTTTTTTATATTCAGCTAATAAGTCGCTTACATCTCGCTTCGTGGGCTGAAGGCGCGACGGAAGAACCGATGAATTGTAGAATGTGATGGTGACCGGTGATTTGAGATTCCTTAGTATCCTCTTTGACGAATCAGAGAGTGTATACGCGTGATTTTTTGACAGGTCGAGCCTCAGCGTGGTGAAGCGCATTAAATAATTGACGATTACGAACGCAATAATGGCAAGTAGATAGTATGATTTTTTGGATAGATGTTTCATGGTTATTGCCTCCCCTCGAGTTCACTTGCCGTAAGATACGTAAATAATCCGATAAGCATCAGAAAGTACACAATACTCCGTAGATCCAATATGCCTTTTATAAACGGCTCTATATGCGTTGGCGGCATAAGAAATACCACCGAGTCAGACAGTGACCGGGGAATAAATGATGCAACAAAATCACCCGAGAAAGCCATCAGTATAAACAACACAACGGCAGATATAAAAAACGCGACAATTTGATTGTTTGTCTTCAGTGAAAAAAAGAGCGCAATCGACGTAAATGCTGCAGACATAAGGAGAATTCCCAGGTAGCCAATAAGAATTTCGGGAAGATACAAGTGAGCGATCAGCGCGAGCGCAATCGGAAGACCCATCGTGAGCGCGAGCGCAATTGCCGTAACGGTAATAATTGCCAGCGTTTTACCAAATACAATATCCCACTCTCGTAGGGGGAGGGTAAGAAGCGTCTCGAGGGTATTGGTCCGCTTTTCTTCGGCAAATCCCCGCATCGCAAGCGCCGGAACCAGAATAGTCAATAACCACCCTGTGGTTACAAAAAACGGTCGCATCGAAGCCGAACCAACCGAAAAAATATCTTTTATAAACAAGAAATTTCCAAATAGAGCAAACAAAACAATCACAATAAACCCAAGCGGGTTATTGAAAAAATGCCCTAGTTCTTTTTTATATATTGCTTTCATAGTATTTATTAGAAAGACG
>JACOTV010000084.1 GCA_016178125.1 Candidatus Microgenomates bacterium
ACACACCCGGTTATGCTGATGACGCCATGGACTCTTCAAACTTAGAAGAGTAGCCATGAAAGCAAAAACAGGACGAGAGACCCCGCCTTAGGCGGGGTTTTTTGTTGTAATATGTACCTTACATGAAGTCATACGATCTGGTAATACTTGGTGGTGGATCTGCAGGTCTAGTCGCGGCCGAGACCGCTCACCTTTTCCGTAAGAAGACCGCGATAGTCGCGGCCGGAAAACTGGGGGGAGATAGTTTGTGGTACGGTTGTATTCCCAGTAAAGCGCTTCTTCATAGTAGTCGACACGGGCAGTCTCTGGCTGAGGTACAGGCACAAATTCGTAAGGCACAAAAAATGATTGTTGATCATCATGAAAATCCCGATTACTTTCGTAAAAAAGGAATCGATGTGTTTCTCTCGCCGGCAGAATTTGCCACGGCACACACACTTAAAGTAGGAGATGAGATTATTGCGGGTAAATATATACTCATCGCAACTGGTTCACGCCCCGCAGTACCCCCGATTGATGGTCTCACCGAAACCCCTTTTCTTACCAACGAAGATGTTTTTGATCTAAAGACACTCCCCAAGAAAATTATCGTATTGGGTGGTGGCCCCATCGGCTGTGAACTTGCTCAAGCGTTTCAACACTTGGGCAGCGAAGTCCATTTGATTCAGCGCAATAAGCGATTACTCCCAAAAGAAGAACCCGAAGCGTCAGAACTCATACTGAATCGCTTCAAAAAACAAGGAATCCACGTATACCTTTCCTCGACAACGGAAACCGTTAAAAAAACACCACAAGGTGGGGCCGAAATTACCCTTCAACACGAGGGTAAAACAAAAACCGTATCTGCGGATTCGGTACTTGTCGCAATCGGACGAAAGCCCAATATTTACCACCTTGGACTCGATAAACTAAACATTCGAACGACAGACTACGGGGTCTGGCATAATCATAAACTTCAGACCAATATGCGCCATATATACGTTGCAGGTGACGCTGCCGGAGACTATTTGTTTACCCATTGGGCAGGAATCCAAGCTGCAACGGCGGTCCGAAACATGTTCTTGCCTATTAAGAAATCGTTCGCCCCAAAGGTACTCTCATGGGTAACCTTTACCAACCCCGAGATTGCTCACGCCGGACCGACTGAGGAGGAAATACAAAAACGGAAACTCAAATATACTACTGTTATGATTAACTACGACCAAATTGATCGTGCAGTCGCCGAAGGACATACCGATGGGTTCATTAAGATGTTTGTCGGACAGAATGGACGCATTATCGGTGCGCAAATTGTTGGATACCGTGCCGGAGAAATGATTCACGAAATAATACTCGCGATGGAATGTGACATCCACGTTAAGCGGCTCGTAGGTATAATACATGCGTACCCCACCTATTCGTCGGGCATCCAACAAGCATTGTTTTCATCGATCGAAAAAACTGCCGCGTCCTCGGTTGCGGTTGGCCGGTTCCTCTCCAAACTTACCTAAGTTAGGTATAATTTTACAGACATGAATATTCTTCTCGCATATGCAACCTATTCCGGGGGAGCCCTCCACGTCGCCGAGATTATACAAGCCACTTTGGAATCGATGGGTCACACTGTCACGCTCAAAAACGTCCATGATATCGACGCGTCTATCTTTCCAGATTACCAGTCAGTGATACTGGGCACGAACACGTGGCTTGAGAACAAGGAAGAAGGAAACATGAATGGAGCATACTATAAACTAAAAGAGCAGTTGAGCGGAACACCGTTTGCCGGAAAAAAAATCGCATTATACGGACTCGGTGATTCGCATCAATATAATACGAGCTTCTGCCAATCGGTCGATCACCTTACAAGGCTTGTTGAAGAATTCGGGGGAACCGTTGCATCGGAATTGCGTATAGACCGATTCTATTTCGAAAAAATGAACAATACGGTTAGAGTAAAAGACTGGGCGACGAGCCTCTCTTCGATTATTGGCTAAGTGCCGCGCTCGTTGTTGCTGGGGTTGGGGCACTTGTTCCACCGGTATACTGAAACGATCTCAAAAGTATGAGTTCTTGAGTACTATCTACTGCGCTACGGATTTTTACGTTTACTGAGTGATTGCCGTTTGGCAAATTCGAATAACAGATATCTTTGTCTGAAAAGTCGGAGTATGAACTTCCATCTATGCGCACAGCCCATTGAATCCCACAGTACTCGCCCGTATTGTAAGAAATAGTCACGCAGACGGGGCCTGATGAAATAACTTGTCCTTCCTGAGGCGACGAAATATTGACCGGACCTATTTGTTTTTTACACGATGCCTGTGGACTTACACGCTGGGCGCCTCCAAGGCTTGTTTGCGTCGATGTGACCGCACCGTTTTGCGACGGTGCCACAGTTTCAACCACCTTGATGATTTGTGGTGTCGGTATCGGATTATTCTTGCCGTTTCCGCCGTGAAGATTATTTAAATTCAACAATATAACCGTAATTAATACGGGGATAGTAAGAACCGCACCCAACAACTCAAAGTATACTTTTTTGTCGGGAAGCGAACGGTACCATTTTTTGACATTTTCTAGCATAGTAACAGTGGACGTGCTGAGGTAAAAGTGCCCTAGATAGATACAGTATAACAAACGTTACCTATTGAGAAGGTCTATTTTTGAGGCTAAGACAAAATCATTCACTGACAATCCGTGGATTGCGTGGGTTGAAAGGGTTATCAAAACCTTGTTCCAGCTATGCATATTTATGTCTGGGTGGTGCCCCTCTGACTCAGCGATATCGCCGACCTTATTGACGAACGAGAGCGCTTCTTTAAAATCCTTAAACGCAAATTCACGGGAAATCGATTTGGTATCAACGGCGACTTTCCAATCTTTAGTGATCTCCATGTAGGGCGCAAACTGTGCAGGAGTGAGCGGGTCTACCCCACCCTCGCAAGGAACGCAATGATGAGTTGATAGCTTGGCTGGTTCTACGGGATCCATGTGTTTAGTATACTAAGTACTTAATGAAAAGACTATTTTGGTTAAGTATCAGCGGCGCAAGCTTTGTGGGATTTGTTTTCTTCACTTACCTCGTAAAGAAAGATTTATTCAGGCAATTGGATTTTAATATCGCTGTCAAAATAAAAGACAACGTGCCGCTCCGGCTTGATCCACTTTTTAGTCTTGCAAGTACAGTGGGAAGCGTCTTCATAATCTCACTCGTCCTTATTGCGGTTATTTGGAAGATGCCACTGAGGAATAAACTCATAACCCTGTTTCTCTATTTTGGCGCTCAAGGATTGGAATATTTTCTAAAAATGCGACTTCGCCAACCAGGACCTCCGTTTCAGTTTCAACGGCACTTCACCCAAACGTATTTTGACAAGGACTATGTGCAACAGGGGTATTCGTATCCATCAGGACACAGTTTTCGGGCAATTTTCATTGCACTTCTGATCATATATTTTGCGGTTAAGAAATGGGGAATCACGTTACGATCTATTGTTATAGGTGGCGTAGCGGCCGCAGGAGCCGCAACAATAATGATCGGGAAAATGGTCCTTGGGGCGCATTGGCTCACCGATATTATCGGCGGGTCCATCCTTGCCATAAGTATGGTCGGTATCGTTATTTCGTTGATTCCTTCTTCCGATCAACACGATCAAGTCGTAACCCATGAACGACAAAATAAATCACCGCAGCAATAACAAGAAAGTTAATGAGTGTGTTCAAAAAGTCTCCATACATAAACTTCGCGCCCGCTACTTTGAAATAGGCAGACTTCAACCCCTGCGGAGATTTAAGAATTATCCCAACGAGTGGATTTACAAAATCATCAATAAGCGCCTTCACTAACGTTGCGACAGCGCCACCTAAGACGAGCCCAACCGCAAGCCCCACAACTCCTTGTTCACGAACGAAATCCATAAATCCACCGAGTGCTTTTTTCATAGATATAGTTAAGAACTAATAACCAATGAGTTCCAATCGGCCGAAAACTGTTCGATACCCTTTGTAGTTAACTCGTGATCAATCATATAGGTTTTCCATGATTTATGTAAATCGAGCGGATCATAGGGAATGGCATTTAATCCATGAGGGTCAAAACGATAGTCAGGGCCCGGAATACGCATGCCATCCTCTTGCCACTGGTCGAGAATCGAGAACGGGACGGTCACCAGGTCTACTTTCTGAGACAGACAATAGTACAAATGATCTAGGGTCCGGATGCTTGCGGCCAACACCGAAACATGGTGGTTACTTTCGCGATACATTGTTTGAATGTTACTGATGAGGTCCAATCCGTTGAGTCCCAGGTCGTCGAGGCGACCTATAAACGGCGAAACAAATACGTCCCCAGGATGCGCACCCCGAGTCGCCGCATACACGGCCGCAGCCTGGGCTTGCGAAAAACAGAGGGTAATGTTGACACGTATGCCTGCTTTAACCAGGGATTCGGCCGCTGTAAGGCCCGCTTTGGTAAGAGGAAGTTTAATATGCGCGTTGGGAATCCAGGTGAACATATCCTGCGCTTGAGCAAACATTTCTTCGGTCGTTGTCGCCGTATCTGAATATACTTCAATCGAAACTGAACCATGAATATACGGTGAAATTTCTTTTACCACTTTTTGGTAAAAGCCATAAATTTCGTCCTTCGTAAATTTCTGCCCAGCAGCGAGGCGCGCTTTTGCTTCGGGATTTTTGGAGATGAGCGTTGGATTGGTGGTCTGTCCGTCCAGAAACCCCAAGAGATCAACAGCACGGCGTGTCTCGTCGGGATCGCCGCTATCCAGGAATATTTTCGTAGTTAAATTAGCTGGCCTCATACGAAACTATGATATCATAGTGTCATGCAAGATGACTGGAAAACCAAGTTAACCCCAGAGCAATACCATGTTCTACGCGAGAAAGGCACGGAGGCTCCATTTACCGGGAAATATGTAGATATGCATGACAACGGCATGTATACCTGTGCAGCATGCGGGACCCCACTGTTTTCGTCAGACACAAAGTTTGAATCTCATAGCGGATGGCCAAGTTTCTACGAAGTCGCGGAAAAAGGAAATGTCGTGTTAAAAGATGACAACAGCCTGGGAATGCATCGCGTCGAAGTTGAGTGCGCCAAATGTGGTGGTCATTTGGGACATTTATTTGATGATGGGCCGAGCGACAAAACAGGAAAACGATTCTGCATTAATTCATGCGCCCTTGAGTTTAAGAAGAAGGACTGATTTTTATATCCTCTTCCTCCATGCATTCCCGTATCAACCGCAAGCATTTCTGTGGATTAGGAACGTTATGTAACACGAAATGCGTTTTCATGAATGGGTGCTCTAGCTCTACCGTTCCGTAGTTAAACATTCTCCCAAAGAAGCTCTGATCAATATCAAGCGCGGCAATATTACTAAGTTTAAAACTATGTGAGTGGCGCTTCATAATACCGCTTTTATATATGATCATTCCTGGCAGTAACTCGTAGTAGTCGCGGACCCAAATGGCGATAGTCACAAACAGCAATACTGATTTAAACGACCCCATTACCATATATCCGATCATATAAACCGTAAGAGTGTTGAAGTGAATGAACGGGTGAACAAACGAAGAGAACAGCAAAACGAATGATAAAAAGAAAATAGAGAATGCGAACTCAAGGAGCAAAATCTTTAAAAATAAAATAAAAGGAGTAGTCCGTATAATTATCGGGAGAGCGGTTGTAGCACCTACTTTGTCTGCAGCGATAGACTTTGATTAAACTGCCAACGACATCATTATACTATAAGTGTGTCAGACATTCTGACAGACGGCCCCAACTCCATAAGATTAAGAACCGTTCCCGCAATCATATGTAATCCATTCTCCTTGTTTTGCGATAGGTGAAGATGTTGGTTTGCTGAGTTATGCGAATCATATATGATAAACGGAACAGGATTTAGCGTGTGCGCCGTATGAGGAGTCCCTGACTCTACGTCATACATAATATCGGCGTTTCCGTGATCAGCAGTCACACACACTATGTATTTTTTTGATGATAAGTAATCACAAAGGAGTTTTAGCTCGTGATCGACCTTCTCAACACCCGACACCACAGCGCTAAATACGCCGGTGTGTCCGACCATATCGGGATTGGCAAAGTTTATAAGAACAAACGAGTATTTGCCAAGAGTAGGGTCAATAACAAGCTTGAGGAAGGTATCCGTAATCTCGCGCGCCGCCATCTCCGGCATTTGATCGTATGTCGCA
>JACOTV010000094.1 GCA_016178125.1 Candidatus Microgenomates bacterium
ACATGTGTACAGGTTCTGCCTGATGAAGGTCGCTACCATGCATATAATCAGCCCTTTTTTGCAGTCCATGATCTATAAGATACCGATCATAGAGAGGACTGAACGTCTCGCGGAAATCTGATTCGGAAACATCGGGGGGGCGCATGTCATGCATACGCCTCATGAAGTTAGGCATAAAAGGTCTTACGTGAGGATCTGGCTCGCTCTGTATCGGTTCCGGATTTGGCGTTACACCTTCTGCCATATTTTTATATTATCTGGTTATAATCTGGGTATGCAAAATAATCTTACCGAACTTGCTCGTATTATTCGACACAACATTGTAACATCCACCACCGAGGCAGGATCGGGACATCCCTCTTCTTCACTTTCAAGCGTCGAGCTGCTGACAACTCTTATGTTTGGCGGATACTTCTTTCAAGACCTCAAAAATCCTCGTGTAATGACCAACGACCGGTTGGTATTCTCAAAGGGCCATGCAGCACCGTTACTGTACTCGTTATACGCTGCAGCAGGCGGAATTACCCAAGAGGAATTAATGAGTCTACGCAAGTTTGGTTCTAAGATTGAAGGGCATCCGACTCCCGACTTTAAGTACGCCGACGTCGCTTCGGGATCTTTGGGCATGGGACTCTCGGTTGGGCTCGGTATGGCCCTTGGAATCAAGCTTCGTGCAAAGACCGGTGAGTTAAGAAGTAAGCGTGAGCCGAAGGTCTTCGTACTCATGGGAGACTCCGAAGTTGCCGAAGGACAAATTTATGAAGCCGCCGAAATAGCTTCATTTTATACCGTGAACAACCTTGTAGGAATTCTCGACGTGAATCGCTTGGGTCAGCGTGGTCAAACCATGCTTGGATGGGATCTTCAGACATATCAAAAGCGCTTTGAGAGCTTTGGTTGGAACGCGATTGTTATAGAAGACGGTCATTCAATCGAGGAAATCAAGAGGGCCTATGACACCCATCTCAGCAATCAAGAAAAACCAACCGTATTCATCGCTAAGACGATGAAAGGCAAAGGCGTATCGCTACTTGAGAACAAAGACAACTGGCACGGAAAAGCCGTTCCCAAAGAAAACCTCGAAGAAGCGCTTACCGAAATCGGGCAAATTGATAAGCAACTGAAAGGTTCAATCAATGCACCACAAGGATCTGTTTCTGCGGCGCCCCGCGCGTCGCAGCATTCAAGCGGGGCGCCTACATTCGCCTCCCCCTACTCGACGCGCGAGGCATACGGCGACGCACTCGTTGCAATCGGTACAACCGACCACAATGTTGTGGTCATAGACGGCGAGACCGGGAACTCGACATTCTCAGAAACATTCCAGAAAGCATTCCCCGATCGTTTTTTTGAAATGTATATCGCCGAACAAAACATGGTTTCGGATCTTTCTATGATGCGCAGCCTCCTTAACTCAACGGTTCTGTACCCCAGCGACCCGTACCAAACCCTTGAGCTCATCAAACAAGCGAACTTATCAGAAAGTATCGTTTATATCCGCACTTCACGCGAAAAAACGGATGTGCTCTATAAACCGACAGATAGGTTCAAAATCGGCGGTTCCCGGGTCATCAAAGAAAGTGCCAAAGATATGGCCGTCATTTTTGCGGCGGGCATCACGCTCCATGAATCACTAAAGGCGTATGAATTGTTACAAAAAGAGGGCATATCGCTCGCCGTTGTCGATCTGTACTCTATTAAACCGGTCGACGAAGAAACTGTTGCCCGTTTAGCCAAAAAATACCACGCAGTCATTGTCGCCGAAGATCATTATCCTTATGGCGGTATCGGTGAAACAGTGCAATCGGTTATTCAAAAATCCGTTCTCGAACCCGTCACATTTACTCATCTCTGCGTACGTAAATTGCCCCATTCTGGTGCCCCACAAGAGCTTCTACACTTTGAAGAAATCGATGCTGCAGCAATCGTTGCGGCGGTTAAAGCGCTCAAATAAGATGGTCGCCGATTGCCTGACTTAGTGATGCAGAAGAAGGATCTTTGCGACTTCGAAAAGGCCCCATACGGCAAGCCCAATAAATGCCAAGCTCCCCGCGAATGAAATATACGGATTTTTCACCACCGTGATCGTGCGCTTAGGAGAAACAAACAATGCAAGGTTCAGAAGCATGTGTCCCAAAAACACCCCGACCGAAAACCCGAATACATTAACTATGGAAAACAGTGGGACATAGCCGGCAAAGTCGTCAAGCCCCAGTATAAACGGTATGGTAAACGAAGCTACAAACAATCCCCAAAACGTGAGATTTTTCTTTGGTCGCATACTGACATTTGGCACCACATAGCGCAAAATCGGTGACAGCGCCTTGTTCAGAACGGTAAGCCAACTTTTTACCGCTGCAACAATTGGTCGAAGCCATGCAGGGAGTGGTTTTTCACTGTCTTCGGTATGCTCAATACCTTCTTCTGCTAGTTTGAACAAAACCAGTGCGGCGACGAATATCATAAGCGCTAAAAGCCATTGCACGTCTCTGAAAAAATTCCAAATTGTTAAGACGATTATCGTGCCGAGTCCATTCCCTACGGCGGTCCCGACTTCTATGGCTATACGATTTTTTACTCCTTCGTATCGGGCCATCAAATTCCCGATCAAGATGGCAAAGTCGACCGATGTCTTAAGATATATGGTCATCCCAATAATGATGTCGCTCCATCGCAGCTTTAACACAATATCGGTCTTGGTAAAGGTATTCAGCACCACAATGACCCCAAGCAACACGAGCGAGATCAAAAAGAAGACAATAAACGTGAGGATTATAGGCACAAGCTGTATGCCAACTGATTTTTTCATATTAGTATCCTTTCCGCGAGGGTTCGTACAGCGTACGGTATGACTCCTGCATGGTTTGCACAATCGTGTTCACGAGCTTTTCAGCTTCCTCAAAGCTCAGCGCTTTTAGGTTATGGGGAAAATAGTGAAATACCTGATTGCGCCCAACCTTCCAAGTATTCCAGATTTTCTCGGCCAAGTCGCGGCCACTGCTTTTTTCGATTCTTAAGTACAGTGAACGATCACCTAGTCGATCAATCAGATTTGGCGACATAAGCTTTCCTAGGCGTAAATGATCCGAGATATAGTCAAGGTGCGAAATGTAGCCGATGTCCTGAAACAACTGCTTTAAGAATCCTTCATACGCTTTTGCATACGGAAAGACCAGGAATGAATAGTCTTTAAAGGTATGTTTTTGTCGCTGGATGATCTCGCCGCTCAAGTAATCACCCTGCAGGAGAAGGTCTTGCTGTTCTTTTGAGAGGTACTGCCAAAATTCGCGATAGGTGTCACGCATGAAGTTATTTTATCATTTCTCAGTGGTCAGTGCTCAATGAGAATTCAATAACGAAGAAATCGGTTGAGAAGATATTACAAAGCAATCATGAGGCCCGGGCTCATCGTGGTCTTGATGACAACCTGAGAAATGTTCTGCGGTCCGACTGCTTCTATGAACTTCTGCGCGTTTTCGATGATCTGAGTATCGTCTTGCGAAATCTTTGCGATCATTTGGTGAACGAGGGGGAATTTCTGTTCTGATTTCCATTTCAATAAACCGCCAGAATATCGCTTAGCAACCTCTTCGGGGCTCGTTGATATGGTACCCGCCTTCGGGTTCGGCATAAGGCCCTTAGGACCCAATACACGAGCATATTTGGCCAATCTTGGCATATATGATGGATGCGTTATGAGGATGTCGAAATCGATGAGTCCTTTTTCGAGCTTTCCGAGGACTGCTTCGTCGACGATTGAAACGCGGACACTGCGACCGGTTGTATGAGGAAGTGAAACTTCACCTTTAAGTCCTGGCTCTTTTACATTGAGGTGCAATTCGACGGTTTCATCGAATCCGGCGTATTTGATTTTCTTAAGAAGCGATACGGCCTCGGCAAAGGTATAGGGGCGTGATTCTGCTTTCTTCAAAGCGGCACCGTGTTTTTTACCGTATTTCTTTTTCTTTTGCTCGATAACCTCTTTCTTTGGGGCTTCTTTTCGGGCCTTAGGAGATTCTGTCTCGACGGCGACCGTTTCTTCGGCCTCGGCTTCGACTTTTTCCGTTTTTTTGTCTTTTTTGAGCATTTTCTTTTCCTGAGCTTTCTTTTTTTGCTCGTCCTTCTGCTCTTTTTCGGCTGTTTCGTCGCCTACTACACGTGTTCTAATTTTTCCCATAAAAGTATTTTGAATTATTGTTCAACATCGATTCCCATTGAGCGTGCGGTACCCGCAACCACTTTCATGGCTGCTGCGATATCGTTTGCATTTAAGTCAACCATTTTTTCTTTTGCGATTTCTTCAAGCTGTACCTTGCTGAGCTTCCCGACTTTCTCGGTGTTTGGCTTAGCTGAACCCTTGGCGAGCCCCATCTTTTTCTTGATCATCTCGGCGACCGGAGGAAGCTTGGTGATAAAGGTAAAGCTGCGGTCTTCAAAAACGGTGATGACTGCAGGAATAACCTGGCCTTTTTGTTTTGCGGTACGAGCGTTATATTCCTTAATAAACTCCATGATCGGAATACCATGCTGTCCAAGCGCTGGTCCAACCGGCGGTGCGGGAGTTGCCTCACCAGCGGGGAGATTGAGTTTAATGAATGTTTTTATTTTCTTAGCCATTGTTGTTTACAGACGGACTACTTGTAAAAAGTCGAGTTCTACCGGAGTTTCACGGTCGAAGATACTAACGAGCACACGTACTTTTCCTTTTTCGTCGTCGATGGCCTCAATTGTACCAAGAAAATCGGCAAATGGGCCTTCAATGATCTTGACGGCCTCACCGACTGAAAATTTAGTTTTAAATTTCGGCTGTTCTTGCGACACGAAGCGCATGATGGCCTGGACTTCCTTTTCGGTGATCGGGGTGGGTTTAAGACCTGCGCCGACAAATCCCGTAACGCCTTCTGTAGTGCGTACGACCAACCATGAATCGTCGTCGAGGATCATTTTGACGAGAACATAACCGGGAAAGACTTTCTCGGTTGCCTTGGTTTTTTTACCCTTTTTAACGTTTACGACTTCGCGGGTGGGGATAACGATATCAAATACGCGATCATCGACTGCTAGGCTTTTGATTCTTTGCTCAAGGGCAGCTTTAACACGACCCTCATAGCCTGTCTTCACGTGGATGACGTACCATTTTTTATTGTCGTTCACTTTGGGTTCGACAGGGGTTTCTACGGATTGTTCGATTTGTTCGGGTTGAACTGAGTCAGCCATATTACTAATAAGTGTAAATTCAAATTTAACGTTTCGTCGTCAAGAGCTCCAGAGCTTTCGCCAGAAGTACGTCAATTATACCGATATAAAAAGCAATTATCAAGGATATAGCAATTACCACGATGGTCAAACGGATTGTCTCTTGGCGCGTAGGCCACGTTACTTTCTTCAATTCGTCCATAACAGAGGACGCAAATTGGGGCCGTGCTTTGATCGCTTTTGTTGCCATGAAGCTTATTGTAGCATATTCGTCGCCTTTCTTATACGGCTCACTTGCCTGAGGGGTGGTGGGAATGCTGGTGCTTCTTGTGACGCCCTTGCCATTTATGAAAGAGCATATATATACAAATAAACAAAATACCTGTCAGGACGGGCTTAAACGGAAATGCAATGAAAGTAATTGTTTTGAACGATTTGCTTGCATCAGTGCCTAAATCCATAGAAGCCGACAAATCGTATTTCCCGATTAGTAGTCCCTTAAGAAGCAGCGAGAACCGTTTGCACTCGTTTTTTCCCGGGCAATACCGCTCGTACGACGAGGGCGTAAGCATCAGTCTCGCTGATTGCGCATAAATATTTCTCCGCATGACCGGATATTCGGCATCAGCACCAAACGAACCACTCATGGTAATC
>JACOTV010000016.1 GCA_016178125.1 Candidatus Microgenomates bacterium
CCGGCACCGCCCTCGGCGAAAAGGGACAGACCTTTTCAGTACGATGTGACGGTATTTTAGCACGCGTTATTCAGCATGAGATGGATCATTTAAATGGCATCGAATTTATACAAAAAGTCGAAGACTACAGTAAAATCATCGTAGGCGAATATTATAGAAAAAAAATAAAAAGTTCGAAAGAACAGTTAAAACTCTCAAAAATCACGGTTCTGAAGTATTTAAAGGTATCTTAAATAATCATGAAAAGTAAAAATAAATCCTTAGTCGGCCATTACGCAATTTTTATCCTGACGCTCTTTGTTGGGCTACTTATTAATGTATCTGCAAATGTTATTTACGATTTGTTTGTGAAAGATAACTCAACCGCTCAAGGGATCGTCCTTATTTTGACCGGGATCGCGTTCACTGCAATCATTTATTTGTACCATAACAAACTCCGTGAACCCCTCGCCAAATTTCTGCAGGACTTTGAATAGGCATCTCCCTTGCCCTTTAGGTTGTATACTGTCCCCATGGCTAAGATACACCGTGTCGTTCTTATTGACGTAATCGATCCACACACACATCGCCAGGACGCCGAGAAGAACTTGCTCGAGCTAAAATCGCTTGTTTCAACATACAATGGAATCGACATCGTGAGTATCATTCAACACCGCACCCGGCCCGACAAAGCGACATTCATCGGCTCGGGAAAAGTAGAAGAACTCATTGAGATCGTAAAAAAAGAACAGATCGGTGTCGTGGTACTAAATGCTATCGTAAATCCTACGGTTCTTTTTAATCTGACCCAAAAATTATGGACCGTAAATCCACAAATACAGGTATGGGATCGTATAGATTTAATTCTGAATATTTTTGATAAACATGCACATACCTCTTCTGCAAAACTGCAGATTGAGATCGCGCGGATGAGGCATATGGGTCCGCGCGTGTTCGGACTTGGTACCACTTACTTTTCACGCCAAGGAGGAGGCATTGGTGGCCGAGGGGTTGGAGAAACGAACATCGAGCTTATGAAGCGCCACTGGAGAAAACAAATAAAACTCAAACAAGACGAGCTGGCAAAACTTGCGAGACAACATGAGTTACAACTTGAACGACGGCGCGAAAATAATCTCACGGGGATTTCTATCGTAGGATATACCAACGCGGGGAAAACGTCGTTATTCAATTTGCTTACCAAACGCACAAAAAAAGTGAAGGATGCATTATTTGTAACCCTCGACAGTGTTACCGGAAAGGTATATTTGAATGAATCTAAAAAGGAAGTACTCGTTTCGGATACGATCGGATTTATAAAGAATTTGCCGGCGTCTCTTGTTGAGTCATTTAAATCAACGCTTATGGATGCGATACACGCCGACATACTGTTACATGTAATAGATATTACCGATCCCGAGCGCGACGAGAAAATCGAGATTGTCGAACGGATTCTGATGGAAATTGGTGCACGTCCAAAAAAAATCATTTTTGTATTCAACAAAATTGATGCATATGAAGGAAATGGCGAAGAAATTCTCAAAGAGATTCATAACAAATATGAAATTTTCACTCCACAGTTCATTTCGGTAAAAACAGATTTCGGGATACCTAAGCTCAAACGAGAAATTGAAAAAGGACTCTCGGAATATACATCTATTGAAAATTAAAAATATGTTATAATCTCGGGATGGCAACCAAAAAGAGATCCTCAAAAACAACCGCTCGCAGAACTCGTGTATCAGTCAGCGAACCCGTTGAAGAATACTCGCCCATTTCCTCGCCGGTCGAACATAAACCATCAGACAAAAAGAAGTATCTACTTCCCCTTTCTGTTCTCGTCATCTTGGCATTACTTTATGCGTTTAAAGGCATGTTCATCGCCGCAACAGTAAATGGACAGCCCATCGGCCGTCTTACAGTTATTCGCGAACTCGAAAAACAATCAGGTAAGCGTGCCCTCGAAAATCTGGTTACCAAATCGCTCATTATTCAAGAAGGTAAAAAGAAAAACATTACGGTTAGCGACACCGATATCGCCAACCAGATTAAAAAGATCGAAAAAAATATTTCTGCTCAGGGTATGACCCTCGACCAAGCACTTCAGGCACAGGGCATGAGCAAGGATGCGCTTAAAGAAGAGCTTAAAGTACAGCTTATCGCGCAAAAATTGGTTGGTGACAAAGTGAACATAACCGATAAAGACGTCGCCGATTATCAGAGTCAAAATAAAGAGATGTTTGCGCAGAATCCGTCACAAGCTCCTTCGGCAGAACAAATTCGCGAACAGCTCAAGCAGCAAAAGCAACAGCAGCTTACGCAAGATTACATCACAAAGCTTAGAAAAGATGCCAAAGTGGCATACTACACTTCCTACTAAAGCAGGACTATTCATACCCTTCTATTACACTATATTGTGTAATTTTTAATACCTACTCGGTACCATTGTTTGTTATTCATTATTTATTAGTCATATGTCAAAAATCGTAATAGGAGTCTTTAAGGACTCCCAAAAAGCAGGGGATGCTGTCTCGGAGTTAAAAGATAAGGGGTACACAAAAGATATTTCTGTGTTGTCTCGAGATAACAAAGCGGATGTTAAATCCACCGATGTGAAGCAAGATGTAGCCGACACTGCAGCAGTAGGTGCCGGTGTAGGCGCAGTAGCTGGTGCCATTTTGGCAGGCCTGAGCGCTGTTGCGCTGCCAGGTTTGGGATTATTGGTTGGTGGTCCCCTTGCGGCACTCTTAACGGGTGGGGCGGCTGGTGCATTAACGGGCGGATTGGTAGGATCACTCGTCGATCTGGGCATTCCAGAGGATGTTGCACGTGACTACGAGGCGCGTATTAATCGTGGCGAAGTAGCGGTAGGTGTTGACGCGGACGGCGATAAATTACCACAAGTGCAACAGATACTAGATACCCATGGCGCGGAACATGTGCAGATCGTTGAAAAGAAAAACCGCGTATAATGAGTGAATGACGCTCACTGAGCTTTCATTCTACTTTAGAAAATACTATCCGTTTGCGATCCTGGGAGCACTATTTATATTGATAGTGTTTTACACTTCACAACTGTTTATTCTGTTTATGCAGAATAAACCCAGGGGGCCTGCGATAAGCCCTATTTTTAATGTCCTTAAACGGCCGTCGGTCCCCGAAGCCAGTTCGAGTGCCGATATAAAATTCAGTCTCGAAAACATAGAGGGCAGACCCGTCACAGCAACCGACACCGCTCGGGTGTATTACCTTCTGCCCCCACCACGTACGCCTTTTGGTTTTCGTGAAAAAGCATACCTTATTGCTCGCGCATTTAACTTTGAAACTGATACCGAGAAGGTGAATTTTCAGCTTCAAGGGCGAAATGCGGTTTTCACCGATGACACAAAAAAGTTGAGTGTGGATATCCAAAACTTTAACTTTAACTTCCAGTACCAGTTTGCAGAGCAGCCGGGGCTATTTGACACAGCGGTGCCCCCAAATACTGCGGGCGCGCAAGCCCAGGCTATTAACTTTCTTCAATCGATCGATGTCTACCCACAGGAGCTGGCCACGGGAAAATCAAATACCATCTTTTTCAGTTTTAATCCCCAGTCAAAAACGGTGCGACCAATAGACGAAGGCGAAGAAGGAAATATGGTAGAGGTAGACTTCTCACGCGCCGATATTGACGGCTACCCCACCGTTTCGTCGACGTTTTTTAATAGCCAAAATTTTATACTCATGACATTTTTTAATGATGGCAAATTTCAAATTCTCCGTGCACAGATGAAGTTCTTTCAAAAGTCGTCTGAGCAATTTGGTATTTACCCACTGCGAAACGGAGACGAAGCCTATGCAGATTTGCAAAAGGGCGAAGGCATTATCGTTTCCAATCCGCAGAACTTAAAAACCGTTACCCTACGCCGTATGTTCACCGCATACTTTGACCCCGATGTATACCAGGATTATTTACAGCCTGTTTATGTGTTTATTGGAGACGATAACTTCGTAGCATATGTACCCGCAGTTGCAAAGCAGTACATAGCAAAACCTTCGGACTCACCAAGCAAAAACTAGTATACGCCGTATTTTGTCACTATCTTAGTGAGCGGACAATTGGCATGATCGTGAGACTTAGCAAAACAGTAAGTTCGTCCATAGGTAATCAGGTGATAGGTGAAACTCATCCATTCGGCTTGCGGCAGCAAAGCCATTAAATCTTTTTCGATTTTATCTGGATCGGTTTTATCAGAAAGCCCGAGTACGCGACTTAAGCGCTTCATGTGGGTGTCTATTGCAATACCCACGACGACTCCGTATGCATTCCCCAATACCACATTAGCAGTTTTTCGAGCGACTCCGGGTATGGTGAGGAGTTCGTCCATAGTGCGGGGGACGCGGCCGCCAAACGTGTCATGGACGCGCTTGGCGGCCGCTAAAATATTCTTTGTCTTATTCCGGTAAAAACCCGTTGAAAATATATACTTCTGGAATTCTTTCGGGTCGGCGTTTATATAATCATCGAGTGTTTTATACCGATTGAATAGCGCAGGGGTGACTTCGTTTACTTTTTTGTCCGTGCATTGGGCCGACAAAATGACCGAGACTAATAACTCCCAGGAATTATGATATTGCAGCATGGTTTTTATTTCACCCGGGAACAACCGTTGCAGTTCAGCGTATATTTCAGCAGCTAATTGTCGACGTTTTTCAAGCGGTAGGAGCTTCATAGATGGAATACATTGTATCATTCTCCGTTATAAAGCCTTCTTTTATAAGTCCCGCTATTATCTGTTCAAACCGATCATCGGCGACGTGTTCTTTCAGTTTTATTTTGCTCATTTGCTTACCCGCAAGAAGCGCTCTAAGAATCTCCCCTCGTACTTTTCGGGCAGAGCCATCAAATGCTGACTGTTTAGCATAATGGCTGCTTCGCCTATTGGGGTTCTTGACCGTCTTGGGAAGATAACTGCCGTAATCCATAATCGAGTAGTACCACTCGCGCGGATTGGCTCGGTCGAGCGCTTGGTCCACGAGCGGAAATAGTTCTTTGTCAGAAACGGCATCAACATTTGTAAAAAACGAGTGAATAAAGACACGCCGAATGTTTGTTTCGATAAAAACCGTCGGTATGTTCCATGCAAAACACACAATAGAACGTGCAGTTGCGTGACCAATCCCAGGAAATGTTTCAAGGACCATAGGATCACCGGCGCGCCAGCAAGAGTCGCAAAATCAGGAAACTGCATAACAAAGCGTGGGAATACTGTTGTCACTCGCGCGACTTGAGTTTGCTGCAGCATGATCTCAGAAACTACCGTCGAGTATGCAGATATATTGCGCCTCCAGATCAGATCACGTCGGTTGTTACGATAAAACGCGCTCAGTATTTTATTGAATGTTGCTACAGTCACGCAGTTATTATAGAGGTTAGCGGATGGTTTTTTTTGCGTCCTGCAGATCCTGAAGTATGATGGCTATTGTTTTTTGTGCCGCAATAAACGTATCACCGCTTGCAGCATAGTTACTAAACTGGGCGTCTCCGACAGAATTCAATATAAGTTTCGCTTTTGTATCGGCATCAGCTAAAAGTGATTGAGCGGTAGGATCGGTAGTCTGTGTTTTTATTTCTGCGGCTAAATCGATTGCCCGATCGGCAAACGCGAGGATTAATACTTTAGGGCCAAGAAATAGATATGATCTATATGACAATGCGATTGTCTGTCGACGCGTGAGGATTTCGGCGGCTGTGGTATCGTGCTTCAAATTGGTTTTTATGGCATTCAGGTTAGCGATCTGCGATTGAACCTGTGAGACTAGCTCAGATCTCTGTGACGGAGTAATTCGCTTCGTATCTTTTAGTTTTGCCGCAAGCATCACGAAAAAAGCCGATCTGCTCTCTGCTTCAAAAAGGGCACGATCGCGCACATCTACCATCCGTATCTCGTCGATATACTTTTGTGGCACCGGTTTTGAAGAAATATCTTGTCCATACACCGTAGTTGAATACCCAACAACACCCAAAAGCACTACTGTAATAGCTGCTATACGATGTACTGTTTGTTTCATCATGGTGTTGGGGCGGCAAATTCCTTTATTGATTGATCAATCGCTGCGGCGTCGTCGCTCAGTGATTTTATTTTTGTATCAAGAGTTACCGGTAGCGTGGGCTGTAAGGTAGGCGTAACCAATGTTTCATTTGAGTGAAACGTGTGACCTGGTTCGGGGATCTTAGTACGCTGTGCCACCAAGATTACACTGAGCACTGCCAGGAGTGCAGCGGTAATACCGACCCCCAATAGCAGACGTTTATCTAAAAGCCTCGAGGTGGTGGGTTCCATAGCTATTTATACCATGAAACGACTGTGCGGATCCATATCAATAATCGAGCTGTCAGGAACGCCCCCCATTTGATA
>JACOTV010000089.1 GCA_016178125.1 Candidatus Microgenomates bacterium
TGCGGCTCACGCGGCCGAAGGGTATGCGTATGTGACCGGGCGCCCGGGCGTGTGTATCGCAACAAGCGGCCCGGGCGCCACTAACTTGGTAACCGGTATTATGGATGCCATGATTGACTCGGTGACGATGGTTGCGATAACGGGGCAAGTGCACGCGCATCTTTTGGGAACCGACGCGTTTCAGGAAGCCGACATAATAGGTATCACCACCCCGATTACTAAATGGAATTGTCAGGTCACCCGTGCCGAAGATATCCCCGAAGCAATTGCTAAGGCATTTCACATTGCAAAAACCGGGCGCCCAGGACCGGTGGTCGTCGACATTACCAAAAACGCACAGATTGATTCTGCGGAATTTGTTTATCCTAAAAAAGTACACATCGAGAGTTTTCAACCGGTGACGATCCCGAATGCAAAACAGATCAAGCTTGCGGCTGAGCTCATTAACAACGCAAAGCGTCCGTATTTATTAGCAGGACATGGTATTTTGATCAGCCATGCTGTTGATGTACTGCGCACCTTTGTCGAAAAATCAGGAGTCCCGGTGGGGTCAACACTGCTCGGACTTTCGGGCTTTCCAACAGCCCATCCGCTTTACGCTGGAATGCTTGGTATGCATGGAAATTATGGGCCAAACGTACTCGCAAACCGTGCCGATGTGGTTATTGCAGTCGGCATGAGGTTTGACGATCGAGTTACAGGCCGCTTAAGCGATTATCTGACCAATGCGCATATTATTCATATTGATATTGATCCTGCCGAGCTGAATAAAAATGTGCGAGCCGAAGTGCCAATTGTGGCCGACGCAAAATCGGCGCTCACGGCGCTTCTGCCCTTGGTAAAAAAGCGTGAGCATACCGCATGGGTCAACGAATTTAAAAAATGTATGGATGAAGAGAAGAAACAGGTTATCCATGACCAAATAAATCCAAAAGCGGGGAAAATCACCATGGCCGAAGCCGTTCACAGTATTGCAAAAGCGACCAAGGGAGACGCTGTCGTGGTGGCCGACGTGGGTCAGCATCAGATGGCTGCCGCACGATATTACCCGTTTGCCAGGCCACATTCGTGGATTACCTCAGGGGGCGCAGGTACCATGGGGTTTGCATTACCTGCTGCGATGGGCGCTAAGTTTGGTGCTCCAAAACGTGAAGTTATCGCCATTATTGGTGATGGGGGATTTCAGATGACCATACAAGAGCTGGGAACGATTGCCCAAGAACAGTTGCCGGTCAAAATCATCATTCTGAATAATGACTTTCTAGGAATGGTTCGCCAGTGGCAGCAGCTATTTTTCGATAAGCGATATTCGTTCGTGAATCTTAAAAATCCAGATTTTGTGATGGTTGCGAAAGGGTTCCATATTAAGGGAGAAAAAATCACGAAGCGGGAGGATCTGGGGGCTGCGCTCAAACGTACTTTTGCACAAAAAGGACCATATTTATTAGAAATCGAGGTCGAAAAAGAAGGCAATATTTTCCCGATGGTTTCGCAAGGGGCCTCAGTCGATGAAATTCGTTTGAAATAACTATGAAATACACCATAATCGCATTCACTGAAAATAAACCCGGCATTTTGTATCGCATCGCCGATCTATTTTTGCGGCGAAAAATAAACATAGAAAGTCTTACCGTCTCAGAAACCGAAACCCATGGTATCTCACGGTTTACGATCGTAGTTGATGAGACCCATGAAATAGTAGAAAAGGTAGTAAAACAGTTATACCGCATCGTCGAGGTCACCAAGGTTTTTGAAATGAAAGACAGCGACCTTATTTATCGTGAAATTGCATTCATTAAGGTTTCAACCAAAACCCCCGATCGCCGTCGCGATGTAGAAGAACTGGTGGTCTTGTTTGGTGCAAGAGTAAGCGATATTGGACAGGACTATTTGGTCGCCGAAATGACGGGCACCGAAGAACAGATCCAGAGCTTATTCTTGGCTCTTAAACCGTTTGGGGTCAAAGAATTTGTTCAATCAGGTCGAATCGCTGTTGTGAAAGATACGTCATCGGTCACGGGCAAATTCGCATCGTTTGTTAAGGAACCATCGCATACGGTTGCTGGTATCGAACTGTCGGCCATAAAACGGCTTGAGCTTATGGGTCGCCAGGAAAAAGACGTTGTCTCGCTCGCTCAGGGAATCCCATCGTTTAGCACGCCAATCCATATACGTGAGGCCGCGAAAAAAGCGATAGACGACGGAAATGCTGATAAATATACCCCCGGCTATGGTATCGAAGAACTACGCAAGGTGATTGCAAAAAAACTTAAGCGTGACAACAACATCAACGTTGACGCTTCGCAAGTAACCGTGACTCACGGAGGAATCGAAGCTATGATCGCAGCGTTTATAGCCATATTAAATCGTGACGACGAGATTATATTTTTAACCCCTGATTATGCATCGCACATAACCCAAGCAATCGTTGCTCACTATGGTGGACGCCCGGTATTTGTTCCGCTTAATGAAAATGATGGATGGAAGTTTCAGAAAGAGCGGCTTGCCGCAGCAATAACGAA
>JACOTV010000090.1 GCA_016178125.1 Candidatus Microgenomates bacterium
GCGCCAGCCACCTGGAGCATTTGTTCAGCCATGAGATCTACTGAAACGAGAGTTGGCCGTCGACTATTTAAGGGTAATTGGCCGAGCTTGAGGTTGTGTTCTGCTAGTGGTTCCTGGAGTTTTTCTTCAAGGCGCTGGCTATCGGCTGTTGTCTGAACACGCATTTGAAGAACGTGTGATGCATGGCCTTTTGCGTTTAGCTCCAAAGAATACCGTTGTCTCAGGAGATCAAAATCGGTGAAGGGCTCGCGAAAGAGCGGCCAGGTGCCGGTTGATGGCTCGGGGGCCAGTGGCGGGCGCAGAAGGTTTTCGAGTTCGGTTTGGTCATGTTGAGTGAGCGTGCGTATATTTATACTGCCTGGACCGAGTATCTCACGGGCTCGGGTAATCACGGGTTCGGCGGTTTCACTCAGTACATTGACGGTTCGCAGCAAATCGCGGTTGGTTACATCGAGGCGATCCCCAAGATTGCGTCCAACCGCGGCGGTTACAATCGTGGTCTCAAGCTGATGAGGGAGGAATTCAGGAGTATGAAGTGAATTTGTTGATTCGGCAACCGTAGGCCGTGGTCGTTCTGATGTCCCCATACGAGCCCATAGTATAGTCCCCCTCCGCAGAAAATGCTAGTGTGAGTTAGTTTGAGGCTATTTGAGACTGAAGTGTCGCAGACACCACGAATCGTTTGGTGTCTAAGAATCCGGTGCAGGTGTACAGGGTAAGGTGACGGTCACTCGCGGGTTTGAGGACTTCAGTCGCACTCGGGTCTACGGTTTGGGTTGCGGTAACGCCGAATACTCTACGCGTTTTATCGCTCATATAGACTTCTATGAAATCCCCCGGTTTCACGTTGGTGAGATGCTGGAAAATGGAACTCCAATTGTGGCCATAGATAATGCTATTGCCCTGGGTCCCGGGCAAGGGCGACGTCTCAAGGTACGAGGCGCCTTCGGGGCTTATTTCCCAGCGGTTTTCAAATGACGGAACGCTTACGACGGGTACATCGATGCCGATGCGTTTTATGACGATGCGCTCGGGGCGAATGTTGAATTCGGCCTGGATCGCCACAGAATTCATACCCCAAAAGTGAAGGCGTGCAGGATTATAGTGTTGAACGACGAGTGCTGAGGAGTACAAGAGGAGCATGGCTCCCGTGGCCAATGAAGTGTTGGCCAGTGTTTTCATGGCCATAGATTATGAGCGTGAACCCTTTTTAACGAACATGCCGCCTAGAGCGAAGAATGCACCAATGATGGCGGTTTCGAGTATAGCTATCCAGCTTCCGGTTGAGGCTAATCCTGCGGTATTTGAGCCTGCCGATGTTCCCCCTCCGGTGCCATTTGAGCCAGAAGACGAACCACCGCTAGACGAAGATCCCCCGCCCCCTCCGGCGCTTGACCCGGCTCCGCCTTGGCTTAAGCAGCTGTAGGCAGTATTTTTGGCAAGGTACGCTTCGTTTTCTAGGCCCCAGACTGACCCGGTAGGCACATAAATCCATCCTTCACGCTTTAATTGTTCGATTTCATTCTCGTACAAACCGGTTGCCTTCATCCAGTTGGTTTGAATTCCCTGGCCTTCTGGAGGGCAGAAACATTGTATAACTTGGTCCTTGTTTACGGTGTATACGATATCTGCCCCGGTATACACTCCGGCGTCGCCCACGATGCCATGCGTACCCTCGATGTATTGAGCTTTCACTTGTCCCGAAGGAACAAGGCACGAAGGAAATGCGGGCATGTCGATAGCATGTACGTTTGCAGCAGTGAGTGCTGCTATTAAAATGAAGCCTAGCGCGGTAGTTACTAACTTAGTTGTCGTCCCCATATACGAGCTGTAATAAATTACTATGAGATTATACCATAAACCTATAGAATTACAAGTAGTAGGTATAAATAGGTCAATATAGATCTATTTTGACCAAAAGTATATTAATATAGGCTTTCAGTGTCTACCGGTCATGCTATAATACGATTACATGAAATCCAGCAATTTAGCAGGCCCGGTACTTATCATTACTTCTGAACCCGACCCACACGCTGATGAAGTAATAAAACATCTTGCGAAGAAGGATATCGAAGTGGTACGCCTCAATTCTAATAGACTTAGTGCTGGCATGTTTATTAAGTACGATATGCCTCCTCATCGATTTGCCATAATAAGTGGTAGCACATCCTATGAGCTAGTCGATTTCAGGTCGATTTGGTATCGTAAGCCCGACTTTTGGTGGGATGACCATGAGGGCTTAAGTGATCAGGACGGCTTGGCCTTGGAATATAAGTATCAGGAAACGAAGCGGCTGATCGAAAATCTGATGTTTGAGGCCGAGAAACTCGGTATCTATACCATTTCACCCTTATCTACCATAGATCGAGCTAGGAACAGAACACTGCAACTGCCAGTTGCCCAAGAAGCAGGTATGAAGGTGCCGGCAAGCTATATCGGCTCATCGATTGAAGAAATCGAGCGGTTTGTTGCTGAACATCCGGGGGCCATAACAAAACCACTCTCAAGTGGGAATGTGAATTACGGAAAATATAGTTCAGGATTCACTACCGCTCAGGTAGACATTTCATACATGAAGGAACATGTTCGCGACATTGATTACCCCATCTATATACAGGAATATATAGAGAAACAAAGTGAGCTGCGCGTGACCATTGTTGGGTCTCAGGTGTTTGCATGTTCGATAGACACTCAATCGCAGCCAGCAAGCCGTATCGATTCGCGCCTTGCAGATATATATACGCTGCCCCACCATAAGTACGAGCTACCAAGTGATATACAGAAAGCATGCTTGCACCTATGCAAAAAACTCGGCCTGAAGTATGCGGCTATTGATTTAGCCATCACCCCTCAAGCCGAGTTTGTGTTTTTTGAGATCAATGCAAATGGACAATATCTCTGGATCGAAGAACTCACGAATATGCCAATTTCTGCGACCATCGCCTCGCATCTGGCACTACGCACTGCTTCTTAATCCACGAGATTAGTCGTCGATCTTTGCCCATCCGGGCCTAACACCACAAATCGTAAGCTTTTCACTATGCGGTGCGCTACGAACTGCAGATTCAAGCGGGCGGTGCAGTGAGACAGACATATGAGTAGGCAACGCCGGTTTTTCAGAAACTGGTCCGACCGTCATCTCGGCAGCTTTGGGAAGCTGTGGTGCGGTTATCGGTGCTTCAACATCTACGCGTGGCGCGACTACCGGAGTTTCAACAGATGCTACTTGGTGCATCACTGGTTCCTGGTTTCTGACGTGTGGAATTACTGCTTCTTTCATTATACAATCACCTCCTTTGAAGGAAGCGATTATTATAGTCTGTTGGAGTGCGAATGCAAGCGGATTTAGATTATTATGACAATCTAATTCTGAATATAGTAATATGTCAGAAAGAAGTCAGTTTTTAGCTGCGGGCCTACGCCATTTCTTCACGCTTGTTGCGTACGAAGCTTATCCATTCTTCAACGACTTCGATGATGAGCTTAAACGGCGCCTCAATCAGGAAATCGAAAACGAATGTTAAGAAGTTGAGACGCGAAAGACTGGTCGAAAGGAACTTTCCCACCGATAGAACAGGCATAAAGAAAAAGTCAATAAACGGGCGGACAAATGATTCCTTTTCGCGCATTTGATATTCCTTGGCGGTTTGGCGTACGCGGTATGCAAAAAATGTAACGACGCTTACAAAAAATACGAAAATAGCCTGGCTGATAAGGTTGAATTTAAGTGCGGTGAGTACGGCGTATACCAAACCAAACGTGATGATAAACGTGCATGAATAGAAAATAGTGAACCCAAATACTAACACAGGGCGCTTAATCTTGCGCTTTCGAGTGATCATGGCGACTGAGGTTTCAAATTCCTTATCGGCGTCGATTATGTCGATTAACCGCTCATAAATTTTGACCGTATTTTGGTTTCCCGGTATGCGGGTGACCAACACGATAATGAGCATAAGTAGCGGTGGGAAAAGACTGTTTACCGCAAGCGCCACATAATTCACTTCGTGAAACAGAAGCTGAGAAACCGGGTATTCGAGAATAAAGGCGAGGATCATTTTTGTGGCGAATATATAA
>JACOTV010000091.1 GCA_016178125.1 Candidatus Microgenomates bacterium
CCCGAATCGGGGGTCGATGTCTTGGTCGTTAAGCACGATGTCTTCGTTCGGGTCTATTTTGCCGTCTTCAATCTTTTTTTTTGCGCCCATCGCAAGGGGCATTTTTAAGAGGCTTGCAGGGATAAACTCTTCTTTATCATGAATTCCTATGGAATTACCCGTCGGTAGATACTCAAAGTACACGCTCACCTTGTGCTTGAGTGGATCCATATACTTGCTCAGCTTTTCACGAAGCGGAACGAAGTTGACCAGGAGGTCATTCTGATCACTAATGAATATGCGCTTTGACAGGTATTTGTAAGTGCGTTCGGCCTGAGCATCAAACGGGGGAGACTGGTATGAGTGCCAAAGGAAGCCAGCCAGTGCAACATTAAGGCAAATACTAATACCGGTAACGATGTGTGATGCCTTCATTGACGGTTGATACCATTATACATGGTATTTTTTAACGCAATTGCACTCGATAGGCCTATTTATTAGCATATACTATGCATGCTATGCGCACAGTTTTTACGAGACACAAACGAGCAATCATGGTATCGATTGGTGTTCTTATTCTTTTGACACCTGCGTACTATTTTTATCAGAAATACGCGAGCCTTGAACTGATGCTTAAGAATCCTGCGGCTGCCCGTCAGAGCGAACTAAAAAGCATTATTGACCGAGTTGGAAAACACATTCAACTCCCCAAAAACGAAACGCCGGAATTAGTAACCGTTTCAAATAAAGACAAAGTCCGTGACCTACCGTTTTTCAAGAATGCAGCAAACGGCGATAAGGTTCTTTTGTATAAGAACGCAAAGATGGCGTATCTGTATCGGCCAGGAACAGACCAACTGATTAACGCAGCGCCAATTGTGGATCCTGGCGCGGGCGTAGCGGCACCGCAAAGTACGCCCGCGCAAGTCACCCCATCGGCCGTGAAAGTCATCGTATATAATGGTACGACGATCGCAGGATATGGCCGCGAGGTGGGGGATTCGGTGAAAAAAGCATACCCGACGGCAGAAATTGCCAGCGTTTCCAATGCTGGCGAGCAAACATATAAAAAGACCATTGTTATTGACGTGAGCGGCAAGAATGCAGAAGCCGCAAAAGCTATCGCTCAAGCACTCGGTGCACAGGTTACGCAGCTTCCCCCGATGGAAGCCCGTCCCAATTCTGACATTCTTGTTATCGCGGGAAAGTAAAGCAATTTCTATGAACGATACGACGCGAACCTCGACTTTAAAATGGGTAATTGCTGGCATTGTACTCGCTGCTGCATTGGCGCCTTCAGTGTATTTTTATGATAAGTACCAGGGCGCGCGCATAGAGCTGCATGCCGTGGGGCGCGCGCCCGCCGAAACAGCAAAAGAACTCGAAGAGCTGGTGGGGAAACACATGTCGCTTCCCAAGGAGACACCCTCTATTGCGCGTGTCTCAGACAAGACAGCGTTGGCGGGTCAAGAGTTCTTTAATAAGGCCCTAAACGGCGACAAAGTACTGATTTATAAAGCTGCGAAGCTTGCGATTTTATATCGCCCATCGACCGACAAAATCGTCAACGTGTCGCAGATTTCGGTTGAGCCGAGTCCAACTCCCGAAAAAGAAGCATCAGGCACGGCGACGCCGCATAAAACCATCAGCGTCGCCGTCTATAACGGCTCAACAACCGCAGGCTACGCAAAGCTGGTAAAAGAGCAGATAGAAAAAGCGCACGATGAGATAAAGGTGATCAAGTTGGCTGATGCCCGGGGAAACTATGCAAAGTCAGTTGTTTCCTATTTCAACGATGATGCAAAAGCCGTAGCCACAGATCTTGCACAAGAATTAAAAGGTGAAATCCTTAAGCGGCCGGCCATCGAAGCCTCGCCGGCCGCCGACATACTAGTCATTGCCGGAAAGTAATCATGCAGTCATAACAAAAAAACGCCCCGTGCACAGGGCGTTTTCTTGGTAAAAGGCGGTTTTGCAGCTTACATTCCATGCTTAAACCCACCTCCTCGTCGTCCCATACCGTAATCCTTAAGCACCGTGGGGTCAATTCCCTGTGATTTCGCCCAGTCTTGTAATTCGGTACGCTTTTTGTTGATGGCATCCTTACGCTGTGCTGGAGTCATTGTCTTAAAGTCCGTAGGCTTAAAATTGGCCTTCTCATCTGTTAGTTTTTTGATGATCGCCGTTTTCTGCGCCTCGGTTATTTTACCGTCTTTCACCGCTTGGGAAAGTCGGTCATCGAGCTCTTGCTCCATGTGCTGCATACGCTCGGTTTTATGCTCGTTGTGCCACGTATCTACGACCGTTTCAACTTTTGCACGGTCTAAGTTGAATGTTTTTGCAAGCTTATCAATAAGCGATGCGTATAACGGTTTGTGTGTCGCAGGTAGAGTAGGTGACTGTGCGTGTGCTGCTCCGGCTCCCAATATGCCGGTAGTAATCTTACTATATATAATGTAGACTACGCGTATAGTTTGATTCGGTAAAAAACAGGCGGACGTTAAATGTATTGCAAGTAAGAAAGCACGTGGTAAGAAACAGTGTTAATCTGTTGTATTACGAAGTAACATAGATATGTAAAGTGGTGGAGAATATGGAAAATAAAAAGGTTATAGCAGTTGGTGCTCTCGTCTTCGTTCTCCTTATTCTTATCGTGGGGGTAACTGTTTTGTCGACCAGGTCAACACAAACGCAGCCAGGCATCGGTACGAGCGTTCAGCCATCTATTATTCCCAACGGCTCTGAGTCCGAACCAGGGCAGAACGCAAAAACGTACACCTATCCGGGGACAAACGGGCATCGTTCGTTTTCGATCGGATATCTCTCGGGGTGGAAGGCAAGTGATCTTACTGCCCAGCACCAAGCACGTTGGCTCGAATTAACAAAAGGACAAGCTACGATTATTTTCAACCAAGAACCGACCAAACTAGAAGACTGTGCCTATCCACACGATGTGTATCCCACTGCGGTTCCAAGTAGCGATGAAACCATTGAAGAGTTCAACGACTTCACGAGTATAAATACCCGCAGCGGACAAAATATGCGTGTTGCAGTTCAGTCCGACTATATATTTGCCGCGTATGCATGCCAAGAGCGCCCAAATGCTACAAAAAAGACCTTTAACAAACTGACTTCAATAGGTATGGTTACGCTGAATAACCCAGAAAAAGACCCGATGATCTATCAAGACTTCATTAAGATTGTGTCCTCACTAGATATCTCCGCAGAATAACTCACAAGGTGATGGTCGAGCACTTTTCCCCGGCATCGCCGCCGCCACCTTGTCCACCATTTGATTGGTCGCCGTCGTGGAGCATGAACTCGAGACGATACGTGTGGCCAGTCTGAAGACCGAACTGTGGTTCTTTTAGATTCCAGCGTATTTCTGACACAAATAGGTCGGGGCTCCCCGCAGGCATTGCGACACTCCCTGGACCCAGGTTTGTGCCATTGGCACGGGGGTCTGCATCGTTAAGCGCTTTCCAAGTGCCGTATAGCTCGCTCACTTCATAAAGTTTGCCCCCATTTTCCCAGTCTCCTGAACGATCTGCAGGGTTGGTGGTGATATCGGTAATAAAGAGCGCTGGCCTAATGGGCCGGCCACTTGGGTCTGCCCCTGCCGGATCGCCGGTTACTGGATTGACGACGTGATCTGGTACGGCGTTAAGCGGAGAAACGGTCCCTTTCCCCAGTGAAATGGCGTGTTCGTCGGTGTACCACGCGTGAAGTACGCCGTCTGGGCCTGGGTTCTGAGAAGCAGCGAGGATTTTGCTCTCATTCCACACAAGGCACGTTTTGGGGTTACTGGGTACGCAGTATGCACCGCTGGGTGCGTAGCCACACTCAACAAGATTATTTGTTTTGGCCGACGGTTGGGGACTGGGTGAGATGAATTTATCGAGTGAGCCCTGTTGCTGCGACGACTGGAATGGTTTTTTGACCGCGGCACGGCTACTTACCGCGTAATGCAATGCGTACCCGCCTGCGACCGTAAATATCGTGTAGAAAACCCCGAGAGTAATGCCAATTGCGGGGCGAATGTTACGAAGATCCATAGTAAACAGTATATGGTGATTGGGAGTAATTTCAAGCAGATAGCGGTCATGAAGCTTCTCGTACGCGGGGATGCCCATGAGAGACCGATTTTTCATACGCGTACTGGAGAGCATTTGCTAACAAATAGAGATCGATAAATTCGTGCGACTTAATGAAGGCGCGGCCAGAAGGTGACTTTAGGTATTTTGCAAAATTTGAGGCAGTTTCACGGTTTGAGAAGGTAAAATAGGGAGGCTGCCCGTAATCGTGCAGGAGTGATGCAAGGTCGTTTGTGCACCCAATCCGTGTTTCGGCACCATCTGTTAACAAGTATACATAATACATAGGAGCGCACTATACCGACGGGGGTGCGCTTTTTCAATGGACTATATGCTACAAAAGTGTCGGTTCACACTGTTAGAAAGCCGATTACAGCCCTTTAGTCATGTATATAAAGGTTCTGCCCGATGTAGAGTATCCACGACGTTTATAGTATTCTTTGAGTTCTTCTCGAGACGCATCTACAATGAGGGAGACCTCTCGTGTGCCTCGTTTTTTAAGAATTTCACAAGCAGTATCCAACAATCGTGTCCCAACGCCTCGGTTTTTGTGGCCTTCTCGTACCGAAAGCCTGAACAGATAGGCTATATGGGCTCCGTAGCCAGTTATTATTACATTTCCTACGACGTGTCCATCGGTTTCGGCCACAAGGACCGAATCTGGGTCATTTGTTACCATAGAAGCCAGGTTTTCTCGGTGGTCCCAGATTTCATCAAATTGATGATTAGATCGGAGAATTGATTCCACTGCCTCATAGTCGTCATCGGTATACCGGCGTATGATATGGACAGGGAGAGTCTGGGTCATCAGTGTCATCCCATCATGTGTAATACTGCTGCGGCGACTTCGAGGCATACGAGCGCGCCTCCAGCCATGACGGCAATCTTGGTGACGACCCATTTCCCGTCGGTTCCACCAAAGATGACTGCGCTTACTTGCGTCGGAACAACAAAGCCAAGCCACATAAAGAAGGCGATACCATAAGGATTCCATGCTGAATAGCCATTCAAAAAGAGTGCCAAGACGACGGTTGTTACGATTGTGCCAATAAACTGAACACCTAGGTACGGTGCCATGGACTTTTGCATTTCTTTTTGCTGAGCCTTGGGTACCTTATCGAATCCATGAATTTTTCCCCACACGTTTCCAAAAAGAGGCATGTACCAAATTGCGCCAACGATAAACTCAAGAACCGAAGCGACAAAGACAGCCAAATAGTTAATTTGCATGTAAATTAAAAAGTTGTAATTACGAACATAATAGCATATTGAATTCCTTATGATGTGATAACGCAGTTAGCACGAGCGCGTGAACCTCGTAGGTTCACAGGTTTTGCGGTATAGGCCGTCGGTGAAGGCTAAACACAGTAAATTTCGATCTTGCGAAAGCTTCATCGCCTACTCTAAAGCCTCGGCGAAGCGAAGGCGGAGGAGGTGGGATTCGAACCCACGCGAGCCTTGTGACGGGCTCAAGGGGTTAGCAACCCCTCGCAATGGACCTACTATGCGACTCCTCCAAGAGTCTAATTTGCGAACTGACAGTGCCGAAGGGGAGAGTTGAACTCCCACACCCTTGCGAGTACACGCTCCTGAAGCGTGCGCGTCTGCCATTCCGCCACTTCGGCTGTATTGAGTATTATACCTGAGTCTTTCTGCCAAAATTGCTTATCGATTAATGGTTACTGGCGCCCGATGAGGCTTCTTTAGGCCGAGGAGTAGGGCTTGGAGTGATTCCGGCAATCGAGTTGGTGATCCACGTTCTTACCTCTTTCCAATTGTCTTCGCCGGCTTTGGGCTCGAGTATGGATTGGCCATCATCGCTTCGACCGAAGTCTAGGTAATCGTTATCGCTCATTACCAGGTGGGTGATTTTGTATGACTTTATATGCGGGGCTTCACCGAGAAATTTCTGCATGGTTGCCTGATCGATGTCGATCGTGATGTTTGTTTTTAGTTGGTCGAGGAGGGGAGTAAGGCTCGTTA
>JACOTV010000092.1 GCA_016178125.1 Candidatus Microgenomates bacterium
AGGGAACTCTGTGGGCGATCTGGTGTCGTTTAGGGGAGGTATACCAGCCCCCGCAGTGGAGCAACCTCCGATCCAAACAGACACCGGAACTACCGCGTCCTCACAACCAAGTGCGACCCATACAACGATCCTTCCTTTTGATCCGGCGCAATCAACTCACATCGGCCCGGCGCGCTATTCGAAGGGAATAACCGACAAAACTTCACCCCCCCGCTAACCGCGTGAACCTCGTAGGTTCACACGAGGCTAAAATAGATGATTTTTGATAAGTCTTAGCTTCCGTTGATAATCAATTTGATCTTCTACGAAATGCCTGTATCTCTTGGCTGTCTTAAATGAAAGCTCACGCAGGTAAGTCAAGAAAAACTGATCGTTCGTTATGTAATGCCTATAGCTTGAATAAATCCAATCTTGGGGTTTCTCGCATAGATAACTCGTCACCGGATTTAGGTGAATATATCGGGTCACGTGCGCAAGCTGTGCATCCGACATTACCCGGACTCTTCTGAATCGAGACTGCCACAGCGGTCCCTTTCGCTTGCGGCTTATATTTACATATCTCGAATAACTATTCTGAATATCACCAATATACTTTGACACAAGAGGCAGTGACGAAGACTTCACAAGCAAATGATAATGGTCAGGCATTAGACAGTACGCGAGTAGTTTCACTTTTACTGCTTGAGAATCCGTGAAGAGAGAGGGAATAGAGAGAAGTTTGCTACGCTCCAGCTCGTTAGATAAAGATCGCTGAGCTCCCGGCATATTGTAAAACCTGAGCGTGAGCATAAATCGTTCACAGTCCTTCTTCTGAGCAAGTATCTGGTAGCCCGCAATACTTTTATTGCAAATATGCATGACATACGCGCTATCTGACGAGAATTTCATGGTCCATATCTTATGACTATTCAAAAAAAACGCAACCGAATATATGCTACAAAAATAGCTATTTATCGCGCTACGATAGTATATTTTTGTCTCTATTCAAGGCCGCGTGAACCTACGAGGTTCAAGGGGTGGTTGCTCCGTTTGGTTTGAGGCTCCAGAGTCCCTCTCAGTGCCGTTTTTAATACTTTGTGCAGTCGGTCAGACTGATTGGTAGTTTTTTGTTCGCGACCAAACACCTCTGCCTGGTGAAGCGTGAGAATCGAATTGATGAGCCCCAGATGGGTAAACGCTTGGGGAAAGTTGCCCAAATGAATCCGCGAAACCGGGTCGAATTCCTCGGCGTAATGACCCAATGGGGTAGCATCACGGATGATTTTATCAAGCCACACCTTAGCCTCCGCGGTACGCCCCAAGAGCGACAGGTTATCGATGAGCCAAAATGTCGGCAAAAAGAACGCGCCTTCTCCTTGCTTGGTCCACTCAACATTGTCCGAAGTCCTAAGGAGAAACCAGTTTACTTCGAGTTCGCTCATGACCTTATCTATAGTCGAAAGAACCCGCGGATCAGAAGCGGGCAGAAGCCCCACAATCGGGACGTTTAACAAACTTGCATCGATAAACGTTGACCCGTATGCATCAACAAACGCACCGAGTTTTTTGTCGTACCCCTTCTCTAAAAGGTCTGCTTTTATTTCTTCTTTTGTCTTATTCCAACGTTCTAAATCACACTTTATACCTAGTTTCTCAGCGATCCGAATGCCGCGATCAACCCCTGTCCAACACATAAGCTTAGAATACGTATGATGCCTATCGCCACCACGGTTTTCCCAAATACCTGCGTCAGGTTCGGTCCAATGGCGACAACAATAATCGACAAATCGTACAACAAACCCCTGCATCACCTCGTTTAGTACGCCGCCAGCATTGATATACAAATAGATAGCGTTCAATACTTCGCCAAAAATATCAAACTGCTTTTGGTCAGCGGCCCCATTGCCAAGGCGAACCGGCGGCGACTTCATATAGCCCTCAAGATGGGGGAGTTCAATCTCGGTGAGTTTCCTTTCGCCATGAATCCCATACATAATTTTGGGCATTTCTTCGTCGTTTAAACACACCTTTTCGAGCCAGTGAATGAAGCGCTCGGCTTCCTTGAGGTAGCCGAGCGCGATAAACGCATATACCGTAAACGACGCATCGCGAAGCCAGGTAAACCGATAATCCCAGTTAAATACCCCTCCCAGTTTTTCGGGAATAGAAGTCGTAATCGCGGCGACTATCGAGCCTGTCGGCTCGAAGATCATGAGTTTGAGAGTGAGGGCCGATCGCTGCACCATGGCTTTATAGGGTCCTTCATAGCTACATTTGGCCATCCACCACTCCCAATACTCCTCGGTCTCGCGATATATGCGGTGAAAGTCTTTCTGTGAATAGGTGGGAACTTTCTCTTCCTTAGTCAGAAGCGAAAGTCCAAAAAACACGTCTTCATTTTCTTTGAGTTTAAATGCCACGGTGACCGTATCGCCGGTAACCTGGGCTTCATACACCCCATGGAGAACCAATCGGTATTTTGCGTCCTCTAGATATACATCATCGCCGTGCCTAGTGATTTTAGCCTTAACCCGGGCAAAATCGGGGGTCAGTTTCATAACCGCCTTCATCGTCTGGTCCCCGGTCAACGCCTTCACCTTGCGCACGATCTTGAGCCCAAACTTTGGTATGAGGTCGGTTTTGTCCATCTCA
>JACOTV010000077.1 GCA_016178125.1 Candidatus Microgenomates bacterium
AAATCCCGGCAGCAACAAGGCAAGATATCCTAGAGAACGTTATTGCCCAGGCGACACACCACGAGAGGTTCACTCATGTGGTCTCTATTAACCCAGAAAACGTCGTGGTTGCCCAATCAAACGCTCAGTTTGCCGATGTACTCAATCAGGCACAAGTTAAGCTTATAGATGGCGTGGGGATTAAGATTGCAGCCTCAGTATTGGGTATCCCGGCAGGAGACCGAGTCAGCGGTGTTGATCTCATGGCTGAAATCGTCGGGCGTGCGAATAGTTTGCGCCTTAGGGTCGCACTAATCGGCGGAGCCGGGGATTTAGCAGAGAGACTGGCATACCGCTATCAACAGGCACAACCTGAGGCTACATTTTTTGGCCTCCAGGGGTTTAAAAATATCAAAAATCCCGAAAAAAATGAAGAAAACCGAATAAAATCGGTTATCCTTGATTTAAGGCCCCATTTGGTGTTTGTGTCATTCGGATCGCCGGCACAGGAGCTGTGGATCGATTCCCAACGTGAACTTTTTAAAAACTGTGTCTGTATTGGGGTCGGCGGTGCGTTTGACTTCTTGGGTGGGCAGGTGCCGCGTGCGCCTGGATTTATGCGTTCCTTGGGACTTGAATGGCTCTTTAGACTATGGGTTCAACCTTGGCGGTGGCGTAGGCAGCTCAGACTGGTGCGGTTTGCAGGCATGGTGCTCAAACAGAAGCTATGGAAAAAGGCATCGTAACTACGCTCAAATACTTCTCTCAATTCGAGTATGCACCCACGCTCGCAGAGCTTCATATGTTCCATCCACTCGTGGCTTCTGAGCCTGAAATGAGTAAGACTCTCGCTTCCATGGTCAAAAAGGGTACTATTTTGTGTACAGTTGAGGCTAAAAATAGTCGTCGATATACTCTAGGGGGGTATAGTATTTTCTTGAACAAAACCGTCAAAAACGTGCGTATATCGCAGAACAAGCTTAAGCGTGTTAGGCCATATTTGCGTCTCCTGCAAAAATCGAGTCTATTTTCCTTAGTGGGTATTTCTGGGAGCGTGGCAATGGGAAACGGCGACGAATCGGCAGATATTGATCTCTTTATTATTACTAAGGCTGGGCGTATGTGGACAGCGCGGGCCTTGGCGGGGGCGGCCGCGGCGCTCATGGGCATTCGCCGCGGCCGCCTCGCCACCACGGCACCCGACAAAATCTGTCTTAACATGTTTATGGATGAAACAGATTTACGGGTTCCAAAGCATAAGCAAACTACCTTCATAGCGCACGAGATTCTCCAAATGAAGCCCGTTTTCAGTAAGGGAGCTATATATGATCATTTCTTGACAGAAAACGCGTGGATTTATGAATTATTCCCGAATACGAAGGCGACAAGTCTCGCTCGACAAGAACATGCATTATTCGCGTCAAACAATGCCCCTTCACTGCCTGGCTTGATCTATTCTGGTCTTGAGTCTATACATCGATCGTGGCAGCTTGCGCTCATAAATCGTCACAAAACGACCGAGATTGTGACTGATACCCAGCTATGGTTTTTCCCTGATGATTTTGAAAGGAAGCTGAAGGGTTAGGCATATCGTGCCCGAAGTTCGTCGGCAACCCTAATGACCCCTCGGGGGTTGATGTCTACAAGTGAGCGCATAAGGGTATGGTTATCGGTTGCCAAGAAGCCAGCCATGGTTGTTTGGGGTGTTGCGAGAACGAGCCGGTAAAATAGTGCGTCTTTCATGCCGCTATGTGCTGATCGAGGCTGCACGACATCGGCGACTTCGTGAAACGCCTCTCTAAAGGCACGTATACGAGAAATATCTCGCTCTATTTGATCGGTTTGATCATCTGGCTGGCTTTGTAGGTATCCATTGACGTCGGTTCGAAGCGCCATTGTGCCTTTCTCGCGTAGATAATCAAAGAGTGGGTCCCTCGTGGGGATGGGGGTTGTTTCATCGACCCCCGGGACGCACCCGAACACTTGATCAATGCGGGTTATGCCATGATTACGAAGATTATTCTTAGCTCGGGTATCGATTGTGGGTATTTCATAGTCTCTAAAATCAAATGCCGTTTGTATACGTGAATCAATAGGCGCCAAAATAGCACGCGTTTCAAAGGGGGTTTTTAAGATATCTATCTCGCGTGTTTCTCGGCTGGGGAGCTGTTCTGTAAGGCCGTATATTCTTCCTTCTTTTACCATGGGGAATTATACCAGGTCACGGCTACTTATGAGGTCATGGCTTCACAATCACCGTGAAGAACACATTGTCTTTGAGCTTGTTGCTCACGGTATAGGTACCGGCTTTACTGGGGATGACATCGACTTGTTCGCTTAGACCATAGGGACGCGATGTTCTGAGAAACTCGGCGGTTGAGTCGAGCCACATGGCATCGGTTGAGTCCATATTGCGAATCAGTATGTGATTGTTCACCTTAGAAACCGCGGTCTTGGGGGAAAATGTACCGTTTTTATACTCGATATATACCGAGGACTTTCCGAACTCAGGGGTGGGAATCGCCGCACCAGATCCACTCGTTTTAACCGTAGAGGGCTGTACAGGAAAGAGCGCGTTAGGGAGAACATCGGAAAAGAAAAACATGTGCACCGCAAACCCAGCAGCGAAGATAATCACAAACAGTACGAATCGACCAACATTCATAGGCGTTATGAAAAGAGTGCCTTCATAGCTTTTCGGAGGCGTTTTCTGATCAAGTAAAACAAAATCAATACAAGGAGTACTATGCCTGCTGCACGGACCGGAAACACAAAAAAGCTTACCGTTGAATTTAGCGTTTCGTTATTTGATCCGTAATACATGATTGCGGTTGCAGTGTAGGGACCAATCAAGAAATGCTTGTCTAGCTGCGCACTAACCATCCGTTCGGCGCCGGGGAATATGTTCTCGGGTTTGACCACTATGTCTGCGATCTTTTTATTAAACAGACCTGTGACGTTTATTAATCCCAGCGTCTTAATGTGTACGTTTCCACTATTTTTGAACTTCATGCTGAATCCGATAGGGCCTGCTTCGGAGAATTGTGGTGCGCTAAATTCATTGAGTGATAAGTGTTCGTCGACCGGCCCACTGATGCGTACCAAAAACAATGAGGCGATCTCCTGAGACACTTTTGCGTCATTTGGGCCAATCCCTTCAGGTGTGACGGCGAATACGAAGGACCCGTATCGGCCCCCTGCGGCGCTACGAGGCACTGAAATCGTTGCAGTTATTTCTTGCGATTCTCCTGGCTTTAACCTAAAAACACGAGGGGTAATCGTGGTCCAATTGGCGACTGAGTACGGACTTTCAGCGGTTAACGCAACCTGTCCTTCGTCGCCTGATGCGGTAAAATCCTCAATCCGTGCGGTTATGGGGAGGGTAGTCGAACTTTGGTTTCTGAGCGAGGCTTTGACTCGTACTACCGATCCCGGATCAGCTTTTATTTCTTGAGACGCCGGAGAGACGACCAACGATTGGGCTGAAGACGGATTTTGCGCAGATACACCTACGAAGAGGAACGACAGTAACAATACTACTATCGATACAAGGACTATCCCATATTTAAACGAAGGCGTAGATTTCATGCGTTAATACGTTGGGGTCGCAACTAAGATCTCGGTGCCTGAATAGGTTCCTGCAGGCTGAACCGCGTTTATCTCGGCTTGCCACCCTATGCGCGTTGTTTCTGCACTCACTCCTACACTACTCGAAACAATTGAGCGCGCCGTTGTTTCGCCACCTGCCCATTTGTTTGACTGAAACGCGCTGATGTCGGTGTCTTCGGTGGTATAGCCAAAGTATCCCGTGTTTACGCTGGCCGCCGTACCCGCTGGCGATGACCAGGTCGCAGGTGATGCATAGGAGCCCGAGAATTCATCGATATTTTGGGATCCCGATACCAAAAGGGGGCTTGTGGTGCCCTTTGTGGTTACCGAATACCCGCTTCCTGCGTTTGTTGTGACGGTTACATCGTGGGCGCCGATTTTAGGTGTCGCTGCGGTTAGGGTTCCAAACGGAATAGTGCTTGCCGTGGTGGTGATATTTGTTGTTGCGCCGTTTACCGTACCTCCAGAGTTAACTCCTGCAACGGTAAAGGTGAAATTTTCAAGAACAGTTGCACTGACTGCAATTGAGGTGGTGGTCAATATTGCAAATGCCGCTGTTCCGGAATCAATTTCTGTCGATCCGGTATCTGACCAGGTGATAATACGCGCATAAAAAGTGGTGTTTGTCGTTGAAGGATTCGTCATCCCTGCGATGGTATAAGTTACCGCCTGGGTGCTTTGTGTTGACGGTGTAGTTACTACCGTTCTCCAGGTGTTTGCCGCGGGGCTCGAATCGGTGCGACCCGTGCCTGCTAAGTTGTCTGCAGAGCGTGAAGCGCCCGTGGTGTCTAGGCCAGTTGGTGCGGTACAGGTATCGGCCCATGCGCCAGCTTGTGTACAGAATTTAAAGTCGATTTGTTTGATGCTAGTGGTGGCAGTTGTGGTGAAGGCATACGCATACGATACAGAGGTCCCCGAAGCGCGCGAATCCGAGATAGTCACCTTGCGTGGTGAAAAGTTTCCGGCGTATGTTTTGGGGGCTCCGATATTGACTATAAGAGTAAGCATGAGAACAGACACCAAACAAACAGCAACGCCGAATTTTTTGCGGAAAGAATTATTCACTGTATTTATTTTGTTATTTTTTCACCTCATTGTCAATTACTTATTCAAGATCAATACACGCAAGGCCCTCTTCAGATTCGAGCGCTTTTTATAGGCTAAAATAAGTCCAACGGTAACTATCACTATAAAGGCGACGAGCGGGTAGGGAATATCGTAATAGCGAGTCGCCGCTACAATCTGATTGCCGTTACCTACTGAGACAAGGAGTTTTACATCATATATATTCATTGTGTGGTATGGCCAGCGAATGGCTTCTTCCCATGTGCGGGTCTTGCCTGGAAGAATTATTTTTTCGTTGATATCGAACTTGCGAACACTGCCGATGAGCGGTTTCACCACGAGCTGTGGCTTTGCTGAAAAGTGATAGAGTGACTGATCTTTGACTGCAAATGTGAGGTCGCGCTTATTGCTCCCAGAAGACGACTTGGCGAGTCCTACGCTTAGAACTTCGGCGCGCGCCGACAGATCGGGGACACCTACGCTGGCGAGTATCACGACGCCGGCGCGCGCCTGTACATATTGATTTACGCCTGCATTCATAGGCATAACCGGTTGCAAAAAGAGCGTTCCATAATATCCGCCGAGCGGAATTTTTGTGGGGGTTTGAATATGCAACTGAATAGTTTTTTCTCCGTGCGCGGGGATAATCATATCGGCGTCAGAAATGGTAGTCCACCCGGCGATAGACGTTGCCCCATCGGCTGCTTCACCGTCAACTGCGGGATCCATTTCAGCACGCATGGGCAGGGGAGAGCTGAGAAGATTTTTTAGCCTTATCTGATAGGTAAAAGTCTTCCCTGGAGACAAAGAGATATTAAAAATCACGGGTGACACCGAAAACATACCTTTTGGGGTATCTGCGGCATACGAAGTTTTTGAAAAAACGCCTATAAGAAGATACAAGCAAAAGACGCCAGTGTATTTTATAAAACGATTCATATTAATAGGTTGGAACTACAGTATATATAACCGTGGTGCTATACGTTCCCGCCTTGGTGAGCACATTCCCCGTCACGCGATAAGAAATGGTGAATGATTCGTTTGAGACCGGCGTCGTTATCGCACCTGCGTGGTCTGCTACGGGGTCACCTGGTGCGCTTGTGCCGAATCCTGCGTATTTTGGACCGCCATTGGTAAACCGGTCAACGGTGCCACCTGTCAGGTTTGAATCATCGGTCGTGTATCCAAATCCAACGCCGCTCCACGAGGTGGGTGACGCATTCGAGCTCGCA
>JACOTV010000085.1 GCA_016178125.1 Candidatus Microgenomates bacterium
AAATCCGGGGGTCCTTCGTAGACAAAGCTGGTGAGCCCATTGATAAGCGGGGAATAAACGATGTAGCTATGACCAGTTATCCAACCAGGATCGGCCGTACACCAATAAATGTCGTCTTTTTGAATGTTGAAAATCCATTTGAGCGTAATGTAAATACCGACCTGGTATCCACCGTGGGAATGAATGATTCCCTTGGGTTTACCGGTGGTTCCCGATGTGTATAGTATAAAGAGCGGGTCCTCGGCGTCCATGACTTCGGTCGGGCACTCGGGGCTTGCCTTTTCGACAAGATCATTCCACCAATTGTCGCGGCCTTCTTTCCATTCAACGTCATTGCCGGTGCGCTTCACTACGACCACATGATCTACCGCCGGAATTGCGGCGATTGCGTCATCGACGGTCTTTTTGGTATTAACGAGTTTTTCACGGAAATGATACCCGTCAGCGGTGATGACTACCTTTGCGCCGGCGCCTTCGATGCGGTTTTTAAGCGCTTCGACTGAGAAGCCAGAATAAATCAGTGTGTGTACGGCTCCTATTTTTGCGCAGGCAAGCATGGTGATCCACTGTTCGGGGAGGCGGGGAAGGTAGACGCACACGTGGTCCCCTTTTTTTACGCCAAAAGACTTAAGAACGTTTGCGAAGCGACTAACTTCTTCGCTCAGTTGTGCGTAGGTGAAGGTGCGAACGTTACCATCTTGGCCTTCCCAAATAAGCGCCTGTTTAGCCGCGTTTCCATTTTTGAGGTGTCGATCAAGAGCGTTGTAGACGATATTAATTTTGCCGCCTTTGAACCAGTGAGCATATGGGTACTGCCAGTCTAAGACGGTGTCCCATTTTTTGAACCATGAAAGTTCAGCGGCAATATTTGCCCAAAACAATTGGGGATCTTTTTTTACCTCGGCGTAGAGCTTGTCGTAGTCTTTTACGTATGCGCTATCTATTATTTTCTGCGAAGGTTTTACCAAGTCGTAAGCCATGCATTCATTATGAAGAAGGAACAACTATTTTGCAACCGTTATCGGGTTACGGCGTAGGATCGGACTTTTTCAAGGAGTGCTGCAGCTTCGGGATTCTTTTCAAAGTGGTCGCGGACCGGCTGGATGAGGGCGTCGAGCCGGTCCGCGACCGCCGCCTTCAGATCCATAGGATGGATATGCTTTGAAGCAAATTTATGTTCGAGGTCTTCGTAGGAATTCAAGGTCACATCGCCACCGAATTTTTCGGGTCGTTTGATCGTCAGACTCGGGCTCATCTCGAAGAGAATATATTTGCAGTATTCAAGAACGGGGTTATCTTTGACCTCGCCTTCGAGGCAGTACGCTTTGTTGATCTTACGTTTGATGTCTACAGTCGAGTCATTCATGAAAATTGCCGTATCGGGCATGGATTTAGACATCTTTAGGTCAATTGTCCGTTTTACTTTGTCCTCGGTTTCTGTAGTTGGCTTTCCAAGGCCCATAAGCATGTGGTGACTTACAACGACGGGTTTCCAAAACCCCAGTTGTGGTCCGATTTCGCGAGCTAACATATTTACTTTACGCTGATCCATACCAAGCTGGGTGATTTTTGCATTCAACATAAAAATATCGGCGACTTGCATGCAGGAATAGATGATATGCGCACCAGTAAGCCCCTCAAGCGAATCTTCGCGACCCATCATTTCGGCAGTTCTCACAAATCTCTTGAGAGCGTTCGTCTTCCCAACCTGCACAACGAGTTTCCAATAATCGGAATTCTTAGCCATGTCCGAGGCCCACAAAAACTCGACGTTTGCCATGTCCATGCCTGACGCTTTCCACACTTCGATAAAGTATTTTCCTACGGTCTGGATCTTTTCGAGGTCGCCACCCATTTTGTTGTTAGCCATGGCATGCCAATCGGCGACAAACATCTTGAACTTGATGCCTGCTTTGGTCATTTTGTTGACATTTATAGCTTTGAGAAGCCCCTGGGCGATATGAATCTGACCCGACGGTTCAAAGCCGTCGTAGGCGACAAGTTCTTCGCCGCTCTCGAGAAGTTTTTTGAGCTCGTCTTCTTGGACGATCTCCTCACCAACGGATTTTACGAGATTGAGTTTCTCTTCAGAGGTCATGCGACTATTATACATCTAACACGTCATCGCGAGGAAGAAAGTGACGAAGCGATCTACGAAGATTGCTTCTCCGCCAGCTGGCGGATCGCAATGACGGATATTACTTGTAGTAAAGAGGGTATATAATACAGATATGAAAAAGAGAGTTCTCTCGGGGATCCGTGCAACGGGCCGATTACATGTCGGCAACTATTTGGGCGCGGTGAAGGGCATGCTCGAACTACAAAGCGATCCTGATTATGAAACGCTCTATATGGTCGCCGATTTGCATACCGTAACGACTCCGTACAAAGTAGACGAATTGAGAATCAATCGCAACGAAGTGATTGTGGACTACCTGGCTGCCGGACTTGACCCCGAAAAAAGCATTATCTTTCGCCAGGCAGATGTTAAGGAACACGCCGAGCTCGCGTTCTATTTTGCTTCGGTAGTTTCAATCGCCCGCATGCAGCACCTTCCTACGTTTAAAGATAAAGTAAAACAATATCCAAAAGATAGCACCATAGCGCTCTTAAACTATCCGATTCTCATGTCATCGGACATCTTGCTTTACAAAGCAGGGTTGGTACCCGTTGGTATTGACCAGGAGCCACACTTAGAAGTCGCGCGCGAAATCGCACGGAAGATGAACGACTTGTACGGCACTGACTTTCCTGAGCCAAAACGTTTTGCGACAAAAGGCGAATATGTTCCGTCGCTTAAGGGCGAAGGAAAAATGGGAAAGTCCGTTGAAGGAAGCTATATTAATCTGACCGACACCGTCGATGAGGTGCGAAAAAAAGTACGGAGCATGCCCACGGCCACTGAAGCTGGTGGAGAAATGACCGGCGGAGTTAAAGCACTCTTTGCATTTGCGAACCTGTTTATACCTGACAACATGGAAGAATATCACGACGAATTTGAGGCGGGGAATCTGCGTTTTTCGGACATGAAAGACGCGGTCGCAGCCGCAATCAGCGAGGAGCTGCGACCGCTACAGGAAAAGCGTAAAGAACTCGAAGCCGATCGTGCGTATCTTGATAAAGTTATGAAAGAAGGCGCCGAGCGCGCCCGTGAAATAGCCTCAAAGACCGTCCAAGAAGTGAAGGAAAAAATGGGGTTAGGTTGACTTTATCTGCGGTTTTCTTTACCCTTTGAGTACTCCAAATTTCATGGGTATGGGACGCACCGAACTTAATAAATACGTTTTCTCGCTGGTTGGGCTGAGCATTGTGGTTCTTTTTGGCCTCATAGCAATCATTGCGGGAATGCAAACTTATTTATCGCATCCACGATCTGCTTTGGCACAGCCGGAGCCGGTGGTCTCCCCAACGGAAGCACCACAAAAAGCTAACGCTCACCCTGCAGCCTTTCCACGCGCGACCGTTGCCGATTGGGGTAAACTGCCCCCTCCCAGTTTTAGCCCACCGGTCAGAACGACACTCTATGCACTTAAGCAGCAATACAATCGCCTCGAATTTGCAAATCTTGCCCAACATTTTATCCCGGTAGTCGATGACAAAGTAACTGAATCGGACAAGTCTGTAAGCGTCGTTTCAGACACAGCCGGTGTGTTTTACCTATACAAGCCAACAGGAGCGTTTTTTTATAAGTCTGATGCAGGTGTTACGCTGCCACAGGCAGGACCGACAGAGCGTGAAAAAGTGAATGAGTTTATGCGTACTGTATGGAATGATTCTACGCTGCAGGTGACTGGGTCTTTTGAGAAGAAGAGTTCGCCCGGGGTCACCTACTACGAACTGCATCGGGATTGGGATAAGGTTGGGCTACCAATCGTCAATCTGATTGGAACATTCAACATCGCAGAAACCGAGCGTTTTGGCTCACTCAGCCTTACAAAGCCCCCGGTAAGCATTGCTTCACCCGACATTATCAAAACTGATAATCAGACTGATGGAGTCGCACGCGCCGATGACTTCAATACAGCGACAGTTGGTGTTGTGGGGGGAAAAATCGTATCGGTAACTTCAAATATACGACCAGTGAACCCGCAAGGAACTCGTTCTCATGAAATCATTTCGTATGACGGTGCCGTTTCCAACCTGAAAAACGGGGGATATGTCTATCTGTATACGAGTCCGGCTGGTGAAGGAAGCGCAAACGCCGATATGTTGTACCAAAGTAATGCCGTGGCACTCGAAAACGTGCAGGTAAAGGAATCGTTTGCAGCATACATTGAGGATCTTCCCAGTGCACCCCAAACTCATTTGTATCCGTATTTTATTTTCCGCGGACAGGCTCAGTCGCACACGGGGTATCGGGTGAATTTTATAGCTGCCGTGTCTGCGGTTTCAGATAGTGTTCTTGGGGCTTCAACGTCAAAAGACATAAGACTGCTTTCGCAAAACGGGTCAAAAAGTAGTCAGCAACAGGGAACATTTGAGTTCGTTGAGCCGACAGATGCGCCTTTACCGGCTCTTTCACAACCTGTGGGATACACACCATCGCCCATCATGTCTCAAGGACAAGAGAAGCCACTCACCTGCAATCCGCCTCCTTCTCCTGGCGATCTGGAGAACATCATAACCAACGCGAACGGTCAGTCGTATGGACAATTTCAGCCGACTGCCGGGTCCTTGAGCACTTATGTGCGCGGGAACGATAGCTCACCGATTCGTCGCACATATTCTCGGGAATGGTATGTGCTCCCCAGTGGCGGATGGGACGTCAATGCCCTACAAAGCGCCGTGAACACGGTATGGGACGATTTGAAAACGATTCCTGGATCTGAGCGTCAGCGTCGCCTCGCGATGGTTATAACCGAATATGCAGCTCTTGGCACAGGGTGTCCACTGAGGGTAACCGGTGCGTCACCATCGATTTTTGTATATGGGCACGATGGTGAGAGCATATCGGTCCATTCTGGTGCGACACTTACCTATAGCGATCCGCCCGCTCGAGGAAATAGGTGGGTGGGGAGGATGACCAGTGACTATATATATTATGAATACGAACCGGTGAAATTCGAGCGTCCCGACGCCGGGTGGAACGTGGCGCGACGCGATCTTGCCACGCTCGTCGATCGCGTCGCGCATGAGCTCTCGCTTAACGATCAAGAACGAGCACGCTTAATTACTGAGGTCAATAACGCCGCTGCCCAAGTACGCACAACAAGGCTTTTCGTGGGGATTATTCCTCAGTCACAGATAGACGCAAAAATACCGCTCACCGTTGAGAATACTCCTGTTGTCCGTTACCACTTTTATGTAGGCGGCGCGGAACACGGCGTCGTCGCGCCGCCAGTTCTAAGCCCCCTGGTGCGAAAAAATTCCATCGCAGTAGAAGTTGGCGCGCTCGCACCGTAACATGGATCACTCAAATGCTCGGACCCGAACTATGGTGTTTACGGGCATCGGTATATTTTTACTGTTGTTTGTTGCGGTCTCAATACTGAGCTTTGTTAGGCGACAAAACGAGGCAAAAAAGCAAGAACAATCGCATACCACACGTATTTCAAAATCTTCAGAAAAAAAAAAAAAAACGGCC
>JACOTV010000086.1 GCA_016178125.1 Candidatus Microgenomates bacterium
ATCTCGACTCCATGAGAAATAGTACTGTCGATCTGATCAGCAGCTCGATCGACGAGCGAGGCCCCGGCGAGTGGTTCAGCTAAAAGTGATATCGCTAAAACCGCTGCTTTTGCAGCAGTACGTTTTCCTTGTCCACGTACCCGGTCGGCAGTATTCCAAGCCACACGATTTGGTTTTGTGACGACTTTAGCTGTTATTTTGGCCCCCTCAATACCCGCATGTGCAGATAACGCAAGAACTTTACGAAGGCGTGGTTTATTGAGTGAATCGCCGTCCCACTCGTTGATATCGCGGGGTCGCGGTGGTGGTTTTCTGCCTTGCTCTGGGTTTTTTGGCATTGTTGTATTTTGATACAAACTGACAGGGTCACATTATAACAAAAAATCCCGGATTTCTCCGGGATTGATTGTTTTGTAATGAACAAAAAGATTCTTACTTAAGCTCAACCTTTGCACCAGCTGCTTCGAGTTTTTTCTTAGCTTCTTCTGCTGCGTCTTTCTTAACGTCTTTCAAAAGCTCCTGAGGTGCCGATTCGACTACCTTTTTTGCTTCCATAAGACCAAGCTGTGGATTGATTTCGCGTACTGCCTTAATTACGTTCAGTTTTTGGTCTCCTGACGCGGTAAGTACGACGGTAAACGATGTCTTTTCTTCGGCGGGTTCGCCAGCGGCTGCCCCGGCTGCGGGTGCGGCGACTGCGGCCATTGCGGTGACTCCAAATTTCTCCTCAAGATATGAAGCGAGTTCGGAAACTTCGACGACGGTAAGCCCTTCAATTTCGGTTGCGATCTTCTGTAATTTATCTGATAAATCTGCCATTTAGAATCACCTCTCTTTCTGTAGTTAACTTGTCTGTTTCGCTCTCTCTTTTAACGTGAGAGTCAACTTCGTGATGCTAAATTTCATGTTATAGGTAAGCTGATATGGTGCAGCTTTAAGTCCACCAATAAGTTTGGCGATCAGTTGGTCTTTGCCGGGGAGTTTGGCGATCTTTTCTAAGTCGGGACCCAAATAAACGACATTGTCGAGAATACCGAACTTAAATGACACCGTTTTATCGGCTTTTGCGAATTTAAAGAACGCACCGAGTCCGGCGGCGTAATCGCCTTCGAGCGAAATAATAGCGGTGCTTTCTTTGAGGGGGAATACTTTTGTCTTAAGCTCGTTGAGTTCTTTTTTATCGCCCAAGAGTTTGTCGACGGTTTTTTCAAATAAAGTGTTTTTGACGACGCGCATTTTGGTTTTTGAGGCTCGGAGATCTTTTCGGAGTTGTTCAAGCGCACGATGGCTTGTTTTGTCGAATTTAATGAGTGCAAAGTGAGGCGATGACGTAAGGATGTCGGTTAACGCTTCAACTTCGGTGGTTTTTTTTGTGTTTGCCATAGGTATTCACTATCTGAGGAAACTTGTTTTATTGTCCGTCATGAGGACAACCCCAGGTCTTGGTGAAACAGATTGTATTATACTGCAAAAACCGCACTTTGTCATGCTGAACTAGTTTCAGCATCTTTCTTCGAGAGATCCTGAAATAAATTCAGGATGACACATACGCGTTTTATGACTCGCCCAAGAGCTCGCGGAGCGATTTGGGACCTTCGTCGGTGCCTGAACCTTTTTTCTTTGATTTCTTGGTGGCAAGAACCTGCTGCATCTTCTTGGCATGCTCTTGTTTCTTCTGGAAGTCCTCTACTCGACCCTTAACGTCGATGAAGCGTTGTTCACCGGTAAAGAACGGATGGCAGCGTGAGCACACGTCGATCATGAGCGTCGGTTTTAAGGACTCGGTGGTAAAGGTGTTGCCGCATGCGCAAACAACTTGAGTTTCGATATAGGCGGGGTGGATTTGGGTCTGCATAGTTGTTAATTATATCAGATAATTCAGGCTCATGCGAGAGAATTATGCGCGGCTTCGTATTACCACCAAGCCCGACTCCTCAATATGACCAGCCCAGGGGCTCCGTTGCGGGCGGTGAAGCCGGCTTAACTTACCCGTCCATTCGAAGTCACGCTCGAAAGCGCTTCCGTGTACCGAGATTGGTGGTTTGTTCCCCTCTTCAAAAAGGGGGGCGATATCGGCACTCGTGAATTCACGAACAGGTAGCACCGCCGATGTCTCGTGCGAAGTGGGAATAATAACCCTAAGTCCATCACGGGTATTATGAAAATATACTCCGTACGCCTCGTAGTCGAGCTCTACTTGGCGTGGAGGAATACGCCCAGGGACCGTGATTTCGGTGGATTCTTCGTCGGAATCAGTCCCAGCAATGGGGCTAATGCGTCGTACGTTTCTGGGCCACGACGTAATGGTTGCGGTGGAAAGCGTTTTCACATACTGGGTCCATTCGCGCATCGTTTGGGCTTCTTCGGTGGTAGGAAGGCGAGCACCGACGCGAAGTTCCAGTCCCCCATAAAAACCGTGACGGAGTTCATCGCGCGTTGGGAGTACGGTGTCGAGGGAAACAGTAGAGTGTTCGGCGGCCTGTGATAGGTCTATCGAGCGAAACATGAGCTCAATACCCGCCGTTTGGCGAGCTTTCCAGAACTGTTCGCGGACACGCTCGCGTAACTGAAGTTCAACGCGCGGCGCTTCGGCATTTGCCATACCCGTATTATATTCTTCGACTTGGTGAATGCAAGAGGACTCGTCAGCCCGCGAGGATCTTGTCCCATTTACCGTTGCTTATAACGTCTTCTAAGTTATGAAACGACTTGCCAATGCGGTGATCGGTAAGGCGATTTTGAGGAAAATTATATGTGCGGATTTTTTCGGCGCGCTCGGCCGAGGCGACGTCTTTTACATACGAGGTGAGCGCGCCGCGCTTCTTTTCTTCTTCTAGCTGGTACAGCTTTCCCAAAAGGAGTTCCATCGCAATGTTGCGGTTTGCGAGCTGCTCGCGTTCCCGACTTGCGGTCACCACAATTCCCGTTGGTTTATGAGTCAATCGAACGGCGCTTGATACTTTGTTTACATTCTGTCCCCCGTGACCCCCTGCTCTAAAAAACTGCCACTCAACGTCTGATGGGCTGATCTTAATGTCTGACTGACTAATATGCGGGGTGACGATCATGATACATGTTGAAGTGTGAACACGGCCCTTGCGTTCGGTGTCGGGGATTCTTTGTACGCGGTGGACGCCGGTCTCATTTTTGAATAAGGTAAACGCGCCCTGCCCTTTTATCTCGATCACGTTATCCTCAAGATAATGATATTTAAAGCCACGCTTATCGGCAAACTTAAGGTACGACAAAAGTAGCTCTTGCATCCAGAGCTTTGACTCATCGCCGCCTGCCCCTGGTAAGGCTTCGATAATGGCGTAATTAGGATCGACTATCATATTGTTGATTTTGTCATTCCGGCGAAGGCCGGAATCCAGGTCCTGGATCCCGGATCAAGTCCGGGATGACAGACTGGAGGTCAGTTCTTCAACTTTTATTTCTTTCTGCGTCTTATTCTTCAGGTCTTTCAGAATGACCATCCCTCGTTCGACTTCGTTGGGTCCGATTATTACTGCGTATGGAATATTCATTTTGTCGGCGTACTTAAGCTGTTTGTCGAGTTTTTTACCCGAGTCTGGATAGAGTTCGACCGGAATGCCAAGCGCGCGTAACTTTGATGCCGTCTCGATCGATATATTGCGCGTCTGTTCGTCAAATGTGGTGACTAATACAGTCGCCGGCGTCTTGGTAAACGGAGGTAATATATTAGTGTCTTTTAAAAATTCGGCGGTTACAACATCTGAAAACGACATCCCAACGCCTGAAATGGGATATTTGGGATTGTACTGCCCAACGAGATTGTCGTAACGACCGCCACCTAAGAGCGAACGCTTGAGAGACCCCTTTGATTTGACCTCGAAAACGAGTCCGGTATAGTAGTCTAATCCACGGGTAATGTTGTAGTTAATCTGGAAAAACTGGTCGATTTTGTACGACTTGAGGATGTCAAAAAGTTCAGTAAAATACACCGATTCTTCGGTACGCGATGTATAAAGAAAATCAACCAGTTTTTGTGCGCGTTCTTGACTGGGATCGATGGTTAACAGTTCTGCAATAAATTCGTCTTTTGATATCTTATCTTGTCGGTCAATAAGCGGCAGAAGTGAGTTATACCCTTCTTCGGTATACCCTATCCTGAGGAGGTTTTTCTCCATTTCTGCACGGTTGTTGAGAAAAATGATAAATTCGTTTTCTCCGGCACCGAGTTTTTTAAATATCTCAACGACCAACAGCAGAATTTCGGCGTCGGCTAAAACGCTGCTACTTCCCAAAAGATCAAAATCCGTTTGCCAAAATTCTCGACTTCTCCCCTTTTGTGGAGCTTCATAGCGAAATCTCGGACCGATATTAAACAACCGAAGAGGGAAGGTTAGTTCGCCAGCACGAGAAGCGACCATTCTTGCAAGAGTGGGTGTCATTTCGGGTCTTAATATCCATTTTTCTAGTTCCTGTCCTTTACTCATGACTTCAAAGGCTTGTTTAGAGAGAATCTCCTCCGAGGTTTTATCGGTATATAACTCAAGTGGCTCGACAATTGGTCCGTCGTATTCTGAGTATCCATAGAGGGCTGCAACCGAACGAACGGTTTCAAAGATGTAATTTTGCACGGCTTTGTCTTCGGGGTATAAATCCCTGAATCCGCGCAGTGGCTGTAAGTTTTTCATAGTATTGAGCTTATTATAACAGTAACCGAAAATACGAAAGTTATGAATCTGAGCCGATATGATGGAGAGATTTGACGCGGTCTATGAGGAGGCGGTACCCGCCGACGCCGCCTGCGAGCCATTTGCTTATGCGGGCGATCGTGGTGGAGCTCATGCCGGTAGTTTTTTCGATTTCAGAATACGGCATTTTTGTGTCAAGAAGTTGAGCTACTTGCCAGCGGAGCGAGAACTCGCTGATTTCTTCCTCGGTTAGGAGGTCACGGAAAAACATGCGCGCTTCATCGACGCTTCTTAATTGAAGGATTGCTTCATAAAGTGAAGAGGCTAATTGGGGATTTTTGGTACGAACTTGCATGCTTTATTATACTAAAGCACTTTATCAAAGTAAAGCAGATGTTACTTCTCTGAAAAGAAGCTCCCCACGCATGTAGCATCGCCGAGCTCGGTTATGAGGTTTCCCCCCACGTTGGCCTTGCCGTTTTCCCAGCGCTTGAGCATGGCGGTTATATGCGCAGAATTTTCGAACTGACACTGCCCCGTTCTATCTTCCCCCACCTCGCCCGTAAACGCGAGGACGCATGACCCGTCGCTTCCACGGGACATATCAACGAGGGCGGTTTTAACGGCATTGTTTGAGGCGAACCGGCGCACGAGGGTCATACGCGCCGGTTCGCACGTTAACGCCTCCTGCGCGAAGCAGCTCAGCGTTTTGCCCTCTATGGTGTATGTTCCATTTGAATTAATTGTCATGTCTGCCGTTTTACAGTTCGTGGGCTCGTTCTGGGCTGTAGGGATGTCTTCTTGAGGCGGAATCGTGGTTTTTGTCCCGGGGGGCCAAATCGCTTTGAAGCCAAAAACCACGCCTACGATTCCGACGCAAATAAGGATCCCGATGAGTATCCATTTGGGTGAACGTTTGGGCATGTCGGCGGCTAAGGGATCGCGTCCGGCCAAACGGAGGCCATCATTAATTTGGGTTAAGGTGTACCCTTCCTGAAGTAGCGGCTGAGTGATTTCGGCAGTTGTTTTGTTATTTTGTACACCGTGTTTTAGCTTTACAAGAAGTTCTTCGTTTTGCACCTTATTAGTATCGCGGCCACGGTGGGCTTTTGCAAGTATTACGGCGAGGCGACCAAGGTGATAGTGAGGTCTTTGATCTCACCGTTTCGCCAGACCTTGAGTTTTACCTGGTCGCCTACCTTATGTTCGTTAATAAGCTTGGTAAGGGTCTGCTGATCGGTTCCTTTTATTTTGGTTCCTGAAAACTCGGTGATGATATCTTCGACCTGGAGTCCTGCTTTTTGTGCTGGTGAATCTTCGACTACTTCGATTATATAGGCGCCTTCGGCGAGTTCGTTTACGACCGCAGTCTGTCGGTCAATAATTTTGTATCGAACCCCAATATATGGTTTTTCAAAGGTACCGCCGCGTTTATTAAATCCATCTATGAGGTCATGAACTATTGCTACCGGGATTGCAAACCCTATGTTTTGCCCCTCGGCAGATACTGCCGTGTTAACTCCAATTACCTCGCCAACCGAGTTAAGAAGCGGCCCCCCCGAGTTACCCGGGCTTATAGCCGCGTCGGTTTGAATAATATTGTCGAGTTTTTCCACAAATCCTTCATAGGGGGAACCCGCGGTTATTCCCCGACCGAGCCCCGACACAATACCCGTAGTTACCGAATTGGTAAATTCACCAAGTGGGGTGCCGATTGCGATCGCGATTTGTCCCAATTTGAGTTTCGAAGAATCGCCCAAGGGAAGCGGCTTAAGGCCCGTGGCATTTATTTTTAGAATCGCCAGGTCGTTGAGCGGATCACGGTATATTTTTTCGACGTTGTATTTTTTCTCATCGTTTGCGAGAACTGTGTAGGTAGCGTCTGTCTCTGAGACGACATGTTTATTGGTTATGATGAGTCCGTCAGACGTTGCGACAAATCCGCTTCCTATGTTTTGTTTGATTTCCTGCTGAGTGCCCGGTGTGCGGCGAAACGGTGCAAACGGATTTGAAGGGTCCAGTGAGAACGTATCACGGGTACGCGTGGTCATGTTTATCCCAACAGTAACCACCGATGGCAGTGACTTTTCAACGACGTGAGTAACTGCCGATTCTTCGCTGAGAATGGTCTGTTTTTCGCTGGTTTTTGAACCTAGTTGGGGAAACTGAAGTCCCGACGTCCCGCTTTGTGGCGGAAATAACCGGGCGGTCCGACCTATGGCGTATATTATGACGACGATTATAAGAAGGGTAAGAAGTTTTCTCATACCTGGATTATAGCAAGGGTCACCTGAATTTTCCCTGAATAATTGCTATTATTTTGTTGCCAATTCGATTGCTTTTTGCATCTGTAGATCGCTTGCTTTAAGCTCTTCGGCGGTTGGGGTATTATTGGCATCGGGCTCAAGCGCCTTGTTTTCGACCTTGACCGCGGGCTCGATACCTTTGCCGTTTATCCATTCGCCGCCAGGGAGAATCCATTTGGCGACGGTTACATGTAAGCCGGCGCCGCCTTTTAGGTCGAGGGCTTCTTGTACTGACCCTTTCCCGAATGACTTTTCACCGATTAATGTGCCAGGGAGAAACTCTGAAGATAGGTATACGGCGCTATCTAAGAATCCACCTGGATTACCGCGCAAGTCTACGACGAGTCCTTTAATGGCTTTATTGTCGTATTTTTGCGAAACGTCTTCTACTGCTTTATCCCATTCGTCGTTGGTGTTTTCGCTGAACTGGTTCACTTTAATAATTGCTGCGTTATCTTGGTAACTTAGCTCCACCGAATCGACGTGAATTTGGTCCCGCATGATCTTGACGGTGAATTCCTTCGTGCCTCGTGTAAGGGTCAGTGAAACACTGGTGCCTTTGGTGCCGCGTATTTTTGAAACCGCCTGAACGAGTGTCCAGTCTTTGGTCGACTTACCGTCGACTTTGGTAATGTAATCGCCGGACACGATACCCGCTTTTTCAGCCGGTGAATTCTTAAGTGGCGCAATGACCACTATGTGGTTATTTTTTAGTCCTAGTTGAGCGCCGATTCCCTCAAATCGTCCGCCAAGGTCGTCTTTTGCATCCTTGTTTTCCTCGGGAGTTAGAAAGAAGGTATATGGATCGCCAACTGAAGCTATGAGGCCTTTAATGCTTCCATAGAATTCTTTTTTTGAGTCGAGTTTTGTACGATCTACATACTTTTCGTTCAGCGTTTGCACGGCTTCATCAAACAGTGCGCCGTCAAAATACTTGAGCTGACCGCCCGAATTAATTTGTGAGGCTTGTATACTATTTGCGGCAGAAGGCCCCTTCATTTGGCCCAGTTTATAGCCGCCTCCAAACAAGGCCAAGGCGATTCCTACACCCAACAAAACAGTAGTGAGATTATTTTTCTGTTCCATAAGCGCGCGTTACTCGTAAAGGTACATTGTATTATGCTGCGTATCGACAATGCAATACGGAAGCTTACTTTTCGCTATTTCTTCCCAGTCGGACACGTTTTTAAGGCGTGCACAGTTGTGGGGAGTGTTTTCGGCGATCTCGTGAAGTGTTATGGTGCCTGCTTCATCGAGGACTTCGAGTCGTACCGCCTCAACGGGTGAAATTGCCTTAGTGATTATTACGTTTCCTGCGACATCGTCGTGGGTAAGTGTCGAGAGCGGAATCGAATCTTCGACGATCATGGTTTTGCCACCAAAGTCCATTGATACTTCTTTGAGTGGATATTCTTTGAATTTGTTTACCCGTAAGGTAATCATATTTGACTCGATGCTTTCTATAGTTCCTTTAAAGTGCGAATACGTCACTTCGGCGCTTTCAGAATACGTTTCTACAACCAATGTGCCATCTTGATGATTGATTTCTTTGATAATCCCCTCGTATTCGCTGACAAATTTCTTCATACCGAACATTGTTTTCTTTTCTGCCAACGTTTCATGCTTTTTAATAGGTTCCCCTACAACTTTGTGAAGATGCATGAAAATTGACTTCGGAGGGATTCCCAAGTGATCGCTTAGGGCAATAGTGTCTTGCTGACTAAACGTTTTCTTTGTAAGAGGCGTATCAAAGTCTACGGTATCCCCCGGCTTCATAAGAATGGGACTATGTGTTTTTACGTGAAACGTAATGGAGTCTGACATGGAATCATTATACAGAAACGAGAGACGTTTAGGTTTTATTTTGACAAAGGAAGTAAATCGGGGGCATCAGGTTCACGTGTCAGCTTGAGTGATGCCACATGCGCTGCAAAAGTCGGTGATGTACAAAGGGGTTATCGGGGAGTATATTGAGTGCGCCGACTGGATGACTGATTATAAGATCAAAGCCACTTTTATTCTGATCTAATATCCATGTTTCGAGTTGTTTCCAGGGAGCTTTGCGCAATATATCACCTTCAATAAGATCGATTCCTGCAAAATCTTGTACATCTTTATCCTTTTTAGAGCGTGCGTCCGTTAATGCAAGAGCAGCGCCGGCATCAACGTTTGCATGAACGAGGATTTGCCCGTAACCCATCAGATCAAGCCCATGAATGGTGTCCTTTCGATCGCGAAGCGTTTGCACAACACCCGCGAGGGATTGTCCTCCGAGCACTCCTTCAAAATCGAAATCAAAATCCCCCATGTCGCCGTGGTGCACGGGCCATGATTCTCCTTCGCGCAAGAGCGTGTGTATTTTACATCGGGAATCCAATCGTTGACCACGGAGAGACTCTAGTGCGAGCGACATACTTTGAAGAAGTAATTATTTAAGTCCCTGATATGAGATGTACGGAAGAAGAGCCAAGTACTGTGCGTACTTGATTTGTTTGGTGAGGCGGCGCTGGTGCTTAGCACAGACCCCTGTTTTCACACGACCCAAGATTTTCTTACGGGGCGAGATGAACTTCTCGAGATTTTCTAATTCACGGAAGTTGGGGGTTGTCTTGTATTGGCAAAAAAAGCATTTCATAAGGGTATATTATATCAGAACGGAATGTCACTCGGCTTGATAGTTTCGTCTGAGGCTGGTTCCTCGGTAGGTGTGTCGTCGATTGAGGGGGTTGCTTCGTGGGCAACCGGCGCGTTATCGTGACCTTCTGCTGCGTGCTCTCCGTCGGTGCGTTTTGAGTCAAGAAGGATGAAATCGTCGAGAATAATTTCGGTGATGCTGCGTTGCTGACCTGCTTTATCGGTGTAGTTACGGTAGGTAATACGACCTTCCATGTAGATTTTGCGGCCTTTAACCAGTAATTTGCCACAGAGTTCGGCGAGCTTGTTCCACGCGGTCACGCGGTGATACTGGACATCTTCTTTGGTTTGCCCCTCGGCCGTGGTCCAGGTACGATTAGTGGCTACACCAAAGGTGCATACGGCGGCTCCTGTGGGGGTGTATTTCAGTTCAGGATCACGAGTGAGATTTCCGAGGAGGATGACTTTATTGATTGAACGGCTAGCCATGTATTAAAAAACGAACTGTGAATTAACGGATCTTAGTCTTCTTTAGTTAGTAATAAATACCTGATGAGGTTGTCTTCAAAGCCGAGCTTCTTTTTGAATTCGGTCATGCGCGTGACCGGCATGGTGAGTGTCCATTCATAGTAATCGGCTGATTCGATCTTGTTGATGGGGTACGCGAGTGTCTTGGTACCCATCTGTTTTTCCTCGTTAACAGAGCCTTCGAGCGAGGAAATGAGTTCTTTTAATCGGTTAAGTTCTTCCTGTTGGTTGGTCAGGAAAATAAAATTGTATGTGCTTGTCATGGTTTTCGTTCCTATATAATAATTGGTACGAGCCTAAAAATCAAGGCGAAACAAGGATCTATGCCTTAAAGTGTGCCGAGTGAAATATGGATAAAATTGCAGAAAAGAAGGAAAAAAAGTGGCCGCACTTCGTATTGTATGTGGCGTTGTTTCTGATTCTCCTATACTCGCGGTTTGTAAATATACGCTGGGGGCTACCGTACCCATTTCACCCTGATGAGCGCAATATCGCAAACGCTATCCAAAATTTGACCTGCCATATTGATTTCAAGTTCAGTAGCTGGGGATTTTTGAAGGAATGCCTGAACCCGAAGTTTTTTGCGTACGGCCAGTTTTCGATATATTTGGGCTATGCATTGGCGCTGGTTAGTCGGTTATATACGCACCTAGTCGGGCCAATTCAGTTTGACGAAGCGGTCGTTGCGATACGACTTATTGCGGCTGTGGCATCGATGCTCACCGTGTGGGCGGCTCTTAAAATTGTCAAAGTCATTACTGACTCTTTTTTGGTGTATCTGACGGCGTATTTGCTTCTGATATTTTCCCCGGCAGCTATACAGTTTGCACATTTTGGAACTACTGAGTCTTTACTCATGCTCTTTTACACACTGATCATATATGTATGTATACGGTTCGCACGGGAAGAAGTGTCGATGGGGACATTCGCAGGCGCCTGCGGCTTTCTCATTGGGATGGCCGCAGGCGCCAAGATATCATCACTCATTTTTGCGATTTTGCCGTTTTCACTATTCCTTTTTCCGCGAAAGAAAAAGGCCGAAAAAATCGACTTTAAAACTCATATTAAGATTCTGGGCGAGCGTCTGTTGTCGTTGATCATTTTCGGCACAACCATTGTCGCAGTTACCTTTGCGACTTCGTTCTATTCGTTTCTTGCTTCGAAGGAAGCATTGTCAGCCCTCGATTACGAATCGGCGGTAGCCTTGGGGAAGCTTGAGGTCTTCTACACCCGCACGTTTGCACACACGATTCCCGTGATCTTTCATTTCATGAACGTGTTCCCGTTTGCATTAGGGTGGCTGATGACCGTTCTGTTTGCGCTGGGCTTTTTTATACTTCCTTGGAAACGTGAACAAATCGTTATGCGTATGGCGTTTTTGTTCTACTTTTTGCCTACGGCGTTTACGTTTACCAAATGGACGCGGTTTATGGCTCCTATTTTTCCCCTGATGGTGCTTTTTGGGGTATTTACGTTGTTTTGGTTATACGATGCAGGAGTCAATTTTGTAAGAGATAACCCGAGGCTCCAGTTTGGCATAAAAAATGCATCGCTCATGGTCGACAGTTTATTTTTTAGCGTTGCGATTGCGGCGCTTATGATTCCGGGGCTTGCGTATTTAACGATTTATCAAACCCCCGATGTACGTTACCAGGCATCTGAATGGATATTTAAAAATGTAAAGCCCGATGCGCGAATCGTCGAAGAGACGGCAAATGTAATAGATATCCCGATTCCTCCTCCGGGTATGGAGCATGTGCCACCGACTAACTACGGATATGTCTCGTTTAATTTTTACGATCTTGATGCAGATCCTTCGCTCCCCATCGCATTACAAAAATACATCGATACCGCAGACTATATATTCATTCCCTCACGCCGTATTTTTGCTAATCATACCTGTTTGGGTAAAAGTCTCGATGTGTGTCAACAACTCCGCCGAAAGTACCCAATATTAAATAACTACTATGACGGATTGTTTTCGGGGCAATTGGGGTTTAAACAAGTCGCCGAATTTTCTTCATATCCACGAATTGAACTCTTTGGGAAAACCATTTTAGAACTTCCCGACGAGGTCGCCGAGGAAACCTGGACCGTCTTTGACCACCCAGTGATACGCATATATAAGCGTACCCCGTGAACCTCGTAGGTTCACACGAGGCTAAATGAAGGATTTATAACAAAAGCTGTGCCCGAAGAAATAGACTGGATGTTGCAGTTTTTGTGCAGTCGTACTAGTATGAAGTCATATGAATAAAAATGCTGTTTCGATTGCACTAACGGTCTTTGTGCTTTTGGTTCTCGTGAAAGTCTTCAATATTTCTTATCCAGTAAATCTAAAAGTAATAAATAGTAATGGTCCATCGGAGCTGTCGGTAACGGGCGAAGGAAAAGTCGATATTACCCCCGATGTGGCTGTTATAGACGCCGGGATCACGGTGTCGCGCGCGCGAACCGCCGAAGACGCAAAAACACGG
>JACOTV010000087.1 GCA_016178125.1 Candidatus Microgenomates bacterium
AGCATCGTGGTGTAACTTCCACCGCTCTCGGCGTTTCGTGTAGTCATAGGCCACAATTCCAAAAATAAATGCCGAAAAAGATCCTAAAAATGCGGCGAAAGCAGCATTATTGAAAACGGTCGGTTGTTCTTGAACTATTGGGAAAAAGTGATGATACATAGCATTTTATGCTATAAATCCAAAGCGTTACAGGATCTTTAACGCGACTTCGAATAAATCGAAGGAAAATTAGCAAGCCTTATCGGGCTTTTCAGCGCAGACCAACGGGTCGAGCTGAACCTTACGATATATGTGACCCCAACGGGAGTCGAACCCGTGTTTGCAGGATGAGAACCTGCCGTCCTAGGCCTCTAGACGATAGGGCCAAGTGATAAGCTTGGATACCCCGCTTGCATTGACAGAACAGGCGGTGTAATGTAGTATTGTATCAATTATCACCCCGTGACTCAAGCTGGTACGGGGCTTTTTTTATGAACAAATTTCAACTCACCCAAGAAGGGCTTAATAATCTCGAAAAAGAATTACTCGAACTAACGAGTGTTAAACGACCTAAAGCAGTCGAACGGCTTTCTAAGGCGCGCTCGATGGGAGACCTGTCGGAAAACAGCGAATACCATGCGGCCAAGGAGGACCTTGGCGTAGTCGAGGGCCGATCACGCGAATTGCAGGAACTTATTAAGCATGCCGAAGTCGTCGATATTGCCCACGATAAATCAGTCGTCGCGCTTGGTCGAACGGTTTCGGTCGAAGTAAATGGTCAGCGCGATGAATACAAAATCGTTGGCGAATTTGAGGCAAATCCCATGGAAAAAAAACTATCATCAACATCGCCTATTGGCAAGGCCCTCATCGGTCACAAAACCGGTGAATCAGTCGACATCAAGATCCCAGCGGGTAAAATCATCTATAAGATTTTGAGCATATCCTAAGTGGCAACCGAACGCGGATCGAATCGTCTCAGTGCATGGAGCCTCTCCCCATACAGACGTCAACGGGAGGAAATCTACGGCCCGACCTACTTTCGACGTCCTGTTCAAGAAACACCCAGGAAAAAGACTGCCGAATTTACACCCGGACCAGATAGCCACCATTTTGAGTACATCGAAGGCCCTAGACTGCTTCTTTTTAGAACCTCAGAGAGCGAGCAAAATACCTACATGGGTCGACTTTTGTGCGTCCCACTCGATGACTGTGCAAGAAGCATTCTTGCTGACTCTGAAGGAAACAGTGGTATATATGAAAATAATGGCGAGGAACTGCCATGGGAAACCGACTTTTATCGCAATCCATCTCTTGAACGGTATGTGCAGGGGAACCGAGAACATACCGTCAATGTGCAGGTCGGACTGATTGTTCCGGGCGGGTTAGTTGTATCATCGCACCCCCTGGCTCCTAACCACTTTAGAAGCAGCGGTATTAAGTCACCGGGATCTCAAAAAAACATACCTTACGGGAAAATGGATCCGCAGGTACGCAATCTTCTTCGCAGAGGCCTTCGTTAAAAGCATTTATCTGCTAAAATTCATCTTATGATCTGGGTTGACAGAATTGCACAAAAATTAACTACCGCGCAGCACATAGACGATATGTTTACCCCCTCAGGGTACGCGCATATTGGATCACTTCGGGGACCTATTCTTCATGATGTGGTATATCGAGTGCTACGTGAGCAGACCGATGATACGGTCTTTACGTATGTATTTAATGACTTCGATGTGATTGATGGACTTTCAGATGACCTAAAGAAAACTCACGAGAAATACATGGGGTATGTGTTGCGTATGGCGCCTTCTCCTGTGGAGGGTTATGAGAGTTTTGCTCAATTTTATACCGAGGAAATGAAACGTATTCTGAATGACCTTGGGGTAAACGCCGAATACCTCAGTTCGTGGGACATGTATCATGAAGGAAAATTTAACGATACGATTAAAATCGCACTCGATAATCGTGATAAAATTCTCGAAATATATCGTCGCATCGGTGGATACGCAAAAAAGTCAGACGACTGGTATCCGCTTCAGGTGATTTGCCCTTCATGCCATAAACTTGGCACAACCCATGTAACCGGATGGGACGGCACTAAAGTGAAATTTACCTGCGAAAAAAACCTGGTAACCTGGGCCGAGGGATGCGGCTATACGGGGACTGTTTCCCCCTTTGACGGCAACGGCAAATTCCCTTGGAAGGTCGATTGGCCGGCACATTGGAAAAACTTGGGTATTACTCTTGAAGGCGCCGGAAAAGATCACGCAAGTCGCGGTGGATCATATGACATTGCATTTGAAATAGTGGACAAGGTTTTCAACTATGAAAAACCCTTCTATTTTCCGTATGAGTTCTTCATGCTTGGCGGGAAAAAGATGTCTTCGTCAAAAGGAATTGGGGCATCGTCTAAAGATATACATAGCATTCTTCCCCCCGAAATTTTCAGGTTTCTCATCATACGTACACCTGTTGAAAGAACCATTGAATTTGACCCGCACGGTGATACTATTTTAAATTTGTTCGATGAATATGACAAATGCCTAAGCGCGTATTACGATAAACTCGAAGGCATTTTACCCGAAGGCAAACAGGGCGAAGTACTCAGTGACTTTGCACGCATTGCCGAACTTTCTCAAGTGCGCCAACATTCCGAAAAGCGCCTGTTTGTTCCTCGCTTTAGAACGGTAGTCAATATGATCCGGAATAAAAGTGACTTATTGGGAACGTTTGAGCAACAGAAAGGGGCACCACTTACTGGCGAAGAGAAAGAAATTCTGGAAGAACGCTCGGTCTATGCACAGTCGTACCTCAAGAATATCGTTGGATCAGAAACATCGTATGAATTAATAGATTCCATCCCCGAATCATTCACTCCGAGCGACGATCAAAAACTGTTCCTCGCTGAACTTGCAGAGCAACTCGCCGGTTGCGCCTCTGACGATCGCGAAGAACTAACAAACGTCATTTTCTCGTCGATGAAGAAACACAATTTAGCACCTCGCAATGTGTTTAAAGCACTATACCTCATTCTCATTGGTCAAGAGGGTGGCCCAAAAGCTGCCGACCTTATTCTTGAATTTGGTGTTCAAAAAGCGATAGAACGCATACAGAAGGTATTGCTTGGCAATAGCATATGATCACCCGCGAAAAGGCTCACGCACTACTAATCGAAAAACTGCCAAACCAGAACCTTGTCAGGCATTGTCTGGCTGTTGAGGCTACGATGCGCGCACTCGCTAAGTATTTTAATGAAGATCAAGAACTCTGGGGAATTGCGGGGCTTTTGCACGACATGGATTGGGAAGCAACACGAAACAACATAACGTTACATACGCGAAAGACTCACGAGTGGCTCAAGAAAATAGGCGAAGATCACCCCGACCTTGTTCGAGGAATCCTTTCGCATAACTATAAAA
>JACOTV010000101.1 GCA_016178125.1 Candidatus Microgenomates bacterium
GTTTTACCGGCGCCGTTTGGGCCGATAAACCCAATCAGTTCGCCCTCTGCTATATCGAACGAAATGTCTTTTACGGCGTGAACGTCAAAATGGTCTCGCTTTACGAGCGATTTAAGGCTCCCAACAAATCCTGGCTGCTTTTTGTACTGCTTGAATGTTTTTCCCAAATGAGAAACATGTATATGGGACATACGATATTATAAGGGTGCTCGTTAAGAAATACGAATTGCGCCAACAGAATTACTGATTGAAGAAAGCTCATGCGTCGTTTAATATAAACCGTATGGGCATTCGTGAAGCATCTCTTCGGTTTCTAGAATACTGCGAGCTCGACAAGAATCTATCGTTAAAAACGGTCAAGATGTACGGCTACTATCTGCAATTTTTTCAGGATTGGATTCTTCTTGAAAGATTCGGTCCGCCCCAAGAAAGCGAAGGGAGTCGGGATCTTGACGTTGAGAAAATAACCGAGGAAGATGTGCGTAAGTTCCGCCTTTATCTTTCGCACCATTATAAAAACCCTGTCAAAGGGAATCTCAAGCGCCAGACACAGAACTATTTTCTGGTCGCACTGCGCTCATTTTTCCGGTTTCTTATTAAGCATAAACTAAAAGTGCTTTCCCCCGAAGTCATTGAGCTGGGGAAAGCACGTGACCGCACGATCAAACATTTGCAGACTGAACAACTGGAAGCATTGTTTAAAAGCGTTGATACCAGTGACGAGTCTGGAATCCGTGACCGGACCATACTCGAAGTTCTCTTTTCAACGGGCCTTCGGGTGTCTGAACTTGCCGGATTAAATCGTGATCAGGTGAATCTGCAAGAAGGAGAATTTGGGGTTATTGGTAAAGGGGGAAAAGCTCGGGTGGTGTTTTTGTCGCACACGGCTAAGCAGTGGCTCCAAACATATTTCTCTACGCGCAAGGATCCGTTTGCGGCGTTATTTATTCGCTACAGCGGACCGAAAGCCGCCGAGGCGTTAACCAACGAAAAGATGCGGCTTTCGGTCCGCTCCATAGAACGCCTCGTCGATAAATACCGAAAAAAGGCCGGCATTCTGTTTAGAATAGGTCCCCATGTACTACGCCATTCGTATGCAACGGATCTATTGTCCCACGGTGCCGATTTGCGCTCAGTGCAAGAAATGCTTGGGCATAAAAACATCGCAACTACCCAGATTTACACGCATGTCACTAACTTCCGGTTACGGGAAGTTCACGAAAAGTTTCACTCCGGTAACCACGAAGACGACGAATGAGAACCCCGACAAAAATCCTATTATGGTTTTTCGTTGCTCTTTACATTCTATACTTTGGGATTTTGGGTGTTCAGCGGTATCGCACTTTGTATGCTTCATACTACGATCTGGGAATCATGCATCAGACTGTGTACAACACCTTCCGCGCAATCCAAACGCTCGATTTCTCTCGCATTCTCGAGATGACCAATACCGAAAGCCCGCAACAGATTACTCGGATGGCAATCCATAACGATGTGCTCTTGGCCTTTCTTGCGCCGTTTTATTTCATCTATGCATCGCCGATCACCCTCATCATACTGCAAACGCTTGCCCTTGCGGCAGGAGCTATCGTTATTTATTACTTATGCCTTGAAGTCTTTAAAAAGTCAGCGATCGCACCGATTGTTGGGGCGTTATTTTCGCTCGTATGGCTTCTGTATCCGCCTATGCAGCGGTCGAATCTGTATGACTTTCACGCAGTGGTACTCTCGACAACGTTCTTGCTGGGAATGTATTACCTGTGGGTAAAAAAACGGTACCGCTGGAGTGGGCTGTTTTTTGTACTGAGTATTTTGTCTAAAGAGCAGGTCGCCCTCACGACTTTATTGTTTGGTGTGTATGCGCTAATGCGACCGGTTCACGTTTCCTTGCTGAGTAATCCTGTACGCGATACCCTGAAACGAATTCATAGTGACAAGAAAAACTTCATGTTTTCTGTGCTGGTCATCGCCGCAAGTGCTATATGGTTCATCCTCTCTATTTTTGTCATAATCCCCTACTTTCGGGGAGCCGATCACTTTGCGGCGGCCCGATACGGAGAATTTGGTGAAAGCCCTGGGGCGATCATATGGGGTATTTTCCACAGCCCAATGACCGTTGTCCATAGTCTCATAAAAAATGATGCAATCAGGTACGTTGAACTTCTTCTTGGTCCGTTGGGATATCTTTCGCTATTTTCACCGTTACATTTATTGATTGTGGTCCCCGAATTTGCGATCAATTTGCTTTCCAACAGTCCGGCGATGCGCAATATTATTTATCACTACACGGCGGTAATTCAACCGTTTCTGTTTATTGCTGCGATATATGGGCTCAAGAATGTATTGTCATGGATTAAAAGATTGCCCTGGATCCCCGCCTCCGCAGGGATGACAGCAAAGAATACGGGGCGGGACTCCGGTCGAATACTATCTATTCTCTGCATCTTTTTATTGGTGATGACGATGTGGTATTCGTATACCAAAAGTCCGCTCATCTACTCTCGTGAGCGCGAAATTCATCCGTTTGTGTATCCTCAGAAGGAATGGGTCCGCGCCGAATATTGGGCGAAGCAAGTTCAAGATGAAACGACTACAGTCTCAACAACAGGTCAGCTAGCACCCTATTTTACGAGTCGTCGGTACTTCTACACGTTTTCAAAATACTACTCACAGGCTCAGTATGTTATCATAAGACCGAACGAGATCTATGATTACACCGAAAAGGCAGAGCTCGTTCCCGTGTATGAACGGCTCGTCAAAGACAGTCGTTACCGGCTCGTCGAGAAGCAGGATAATTTTGAAGTCTACAAACGAATATGATATCGGTAATAATACCCTTCTATAACGAATCCGAAAATCTCGCTGAGCTCATTACCCGTCTCACGCGAGTGTTTGGCGAAATCAAAGAGCGCTACGAATTAGTGTTAGTCGACGACGGATCAACCGATGATTACGAAAAAAAACTCCCAAAAAAATCCGCCGAAATTCATCTCGTTAAGCACCGTCGCAAACTGGGGAAAGGGCGTGCGCTTGAGACGGGTTTTTCAAAGTCCAAGGGCGACATCATCGTATTCATGGATGCTGACTTACAAGACGACCCCGATGATCTTCCTAAATTTATCGAAAAACTAAATGCAGGATATGATTTTGTAAATGGATGGCGCCGCGACCGTATTGACCCCATTTCTAAGACACTTCCTTCCTCGATCTTCAACTATTTTCTTCTCAAAAAAATGCTCAAGTCTACGTTTCACGACATCAATTGTGGATTTAAGGCAATGCGTCGTGAATTACTCGAAGAGTTCGTTTTTTATGGCGATAACTATCGATTCCTACCGATTCTTGTTAACAAAAAGGGATACAAAACAACCGAGGTGGTAGTGACTCACCACGCACGAATGCACGGTGTTTCAAAATACGGATTTTTCCGTATTTTCTTTGGATTCTTTGACACAGTCACTACCTACTTTATCTATTCGTTTGCCGAGAAGCCGCTCCATTTTTTTGGTCCCGTGGGCGGTGTGTTTTTCCTCGTCGGGCTGGTCATTACCTTATGGCTTACCGTTGAACGCTTATTCTTCGACGTCGAACTGTACAAACGACCGCTTCTATTGGCCGGGATCTTTCTGATGATTGTTGGATTGCAGGTAATAATGACCGGCATTCTGGGTGAGCTTGCTGTGTATCTGCATAAAAACAAAGAACGGGTACAATGATAGTATGACTGCCGTTCTTGCGCTTATTGCCGCAAACATAATCTGGGGAGCCGCCCCCCCTATATTCAAACTTGCCTTCCAAACCGTGCCACCGTTCATCTTGGGTTTTTTACGTTTTTATATCGCGTTTCTTTTTTTTATCCCGTTTGTTAAAAACCGTGAACTGGGACCGATTAACGCTTCAAACGCACTACTTTTGGTTGCGGGGTCGCTCGCATTTGTTTTTAATATCGTCTTCTTTTTCATGGGGTTAAAATATGCCCCCAGCATTAATGTCGCGGTGATTGGTACGGCTGCGCCACTATTTTTGTATTACTTTTCAGTCTTTGTTTTGAAAGAAAAGCCTCGTCCTCAATTACTCACCGGGATGATCATCGGTACGATCGGAGTTCTGGTGATTATTCTCTCGCCATTTATGGCAGGCGGTGGAAAACTGGCGCTTGGCGAAATGTATGGAAACGTGCTGTTTGTATTAAGCGCGGTAATGCAGCTGGCGCACATGGTGATTTTTAAGCAGGTGCTAAAGAATATGTCTGTTACCATTGTCTCTGCTTTTAGCTTGTTCATTGCTTCGCTCTTTTTTCTGCCTGTCGCGATGATTCAAGCCCACACGTGGGACTATGCACATATTGCTCCTTCGGGGATTTGGGGAATACTCTTTGGAGCATTTTTGTGTACTGCACTCGCCTATCATCTGTTTTATTGGGGAATAAAACGGATTCCTGCCGAGGAAATGGGACTTTATGCCTATATCGATCCAGTGGTCACGGTGTTAGTTGCTGCCCCGCTTCTTCATGAGTATCCAGATCAGTATTTTTTCATCGGATCATTCCTTGTTCTAATGGGCGTGTTCTGGGCAGAACGCCGTATTGCCTGGCACCCGGTGCATAAGCTCAAAAAAGGCCGTTAACACAACGATATGCTACAATAATTCCATGAAAATCCTTATTACCGGTGCTGGCGGATATATTGGGAGCAACACGGCTAAAGTCTTTCTCCAGGCAGGCTATAGTGTGGTTGCGCTCGATAATTTTTCAAACGGATTCAAAGCTCCTCTTGAATTATTGCAGAAGGAATTCGGTCAGGAAAAATTGGTCATTTATACCGATGACCTCGTCGACGACGGCGGTGCAAGTGTTATGGATCGTGAACCCGATATTCAAGGAATCGTTCATTTTGCCGCGCTTCTTAATGTTGGCGAAAGCATGCAAATTCCCGAAAAATATTTCACCAATAACGTGATTGGTACTCAGAAACTACTCCATGCGGCGATTGATCACCATATCCCCTACTTCTTGTTTTCATCAAGTTGTACCGTGTATGGCGAGATCGACAATCCACCGGTTGATGAATCATTCCCCGTAAAAGACGCGTCAAGCGCATATGGCGCGACAAAACAGTTGTGCGAGAGCATGCTGCACTGGTACGACAAACTCGGAAAGATCAAATACATCTCATTGCGCTATTTCAACGTATGTGGCGCCTCAGATGACAGCACTTTAGGAGACGCAAAACGTGAGACCTTTGGACTCATGCAAAACGCGGTAAAGGGCGCCTTAGGAATGCGTGAATTCGACTTTAATTATCAAAAAGTAAATACCCCCGACGGAAGCCCCATACGGGACTTCATAAACGTGGTGGATTTGGCAGACGCCCACGTGAAGGGACTGGAATATGTCATGAAGAATGACACAAGCGAAGTATTTAATTTGGGAACCGGCACAGGAAACAGTGTCCTTGAGATTGTGAACGAGATTAAGCGAGTCTTGGGCGTTGATTTCCCGGTAAAAGACGCCCAAAATCGCCGAACCGGTGAAATCCCCCAAATATACGCCGATTATTCAAAAGCAAAACGGCTGTTGGAGTGGGAACCCAAGCGGAGCTTGGAACAGAGTATAAAAACGCTTGCTCAATTCTACAAAGACCATCCGCATGGATGGGAATAATACCTGCGTGGTTTAAAACTTCAATACACCAAGAAAGAATCCAACGACCGAAAGTACGACACTGAAGAGAATCGCAGTGAGGAGCCCGTCGACCTGAAATCCGGGGACGATTTTAGAAACCAATAACACCAGGAGTGCGTTAATGACGAGCGCAAATAACCCGAGGGTGAGGATCGTGATTGGCAATGCAATAATGTGCAGAATGGGTCGAAGAAACGTATTGACTATTCCCAAAAATACCGCGACAACGAGCGAGGTAAAAAAACTATCGACGGTTACACCGGGCAAAAGAGCCGCGGTCACAAACACTGCGATGCCATTCACAAGAAGCGAAATAACGATTCCCATGCCTTCATATTACGCCCGCGTTTTTCGGTTTGCAACGGGGAAATAGAGCCTGTTTTGCTATAATAGCAGTATGAACGAACAAACAGCCGCGATCATTTTGGCAGCCGGTCGTGGGACGCGTCTGAATTCCCAGACGATCAACAAAGTCGCACTTCCTTTTAACGGAAAACCGATCATAGAATATGCTGTTGAAGCGATGGAACCGGTTGCCAGCCATGTGGTCGTAGTTGTTGGCGCCTTTGCCGACAGCGTGAAGGAGGCGCTTAAAAATCATCCTGCGGTTATATATGCCGAACAAACAGAGCAACTTGGTACGGGGCACGCGGCAAAAGTGGGCCTTGAACCCCTTAAACCATTCACTCCCACCACCGTCCTCGTAGGATACGGAGACCACATGATGTTTTATACCCCCGAAACGATACAAAAACTTATCGATCTCCATACAAATAAGAAGGCCACCATATCGATGATAACGGTTCGTCACGAGGAACCAAACAAACTCGCGTGGGGTCGTATAGTACGCGATGAGCACGACACCATCGTAAAAAGTGTTGAGCAAAAAGACGCAAACGACGACGAGCTCATGATCGAAGAGTTAAATGCTGGATTTTACGCATTCGATTATCAGTATTTGAGCGAAACTATCGATTTAGTTCCCCGTTCCGAAGTGTCTGGTGAATATTATCTCAATGCGCTCATTAGTATGGCAGCCGCTGATGGTCGGACGCTTGCCGGGCTTGTTGTTCCGTTTGAGGAAGTCGGTATCGGAATTAATCGTGCCGAAGAACTTGAGGCTAGTCAGAAGCTCCACGAGTCGCGAGGAAATGCGATATAATAGGACGTGCTTGCGGGATTAGTTAAACGGCCTAATAACTCCCTTCCAAGGAGTAGAAAGGGGTTCGACTCCCCTATCCCGCTCACACACTTTTTATAACCCCCGATAGGTTACGTAGGCGTTCTATCGCAATCTGAGGAAGGTACTTTAGTTTTTCTTCGCGGCTCCAGTGGCGCGCAATGAGTTTAATCCAGTTTTTAAAATCTAACATCGCTTTTTTCTGTGACATTTTTGAAGACGTTCGTTGGCCCATATGGGTGACAGCTGCTGAATGTGTGACACCGAACGTTTTCCCGGCTTTTGTCATCCTCAGGCAAAGATCGACATCTTCGAGGTAGGCGAAAAATGACTCGTCGAATCCGTCGAGTTCCTTAAACGTATCGGTGTCTATGACAAGTGCGGCGGCCGTTATGCCGTCTGGGCCGCCCTTTGAGGGCTCAGTTAGCAGCTTGGTTCTCCCATTTTTTTTAATAATATAACCGACATTTTCAATCGTTCCGTCAGGTCGTATAAGCCGCGGGACGGTTGCACTCCATTTATGCGTTTTCATCTCGCCGATGCATGTTTTGATCCAATCGGTCGCGTATGTCACGTCGTCGTTTAAAAATACCAAGTAGCGAGGATGGTATTTTGTCGTAGCCTCCCCTGCTCCATCGTTACATGCCTTGGCAAATCCAGCATTTTTAGGCTCAGTCAATATGTCTGACACTTCGATTTCGGGAAGATCATTGAGTGAGTTTATTGGATTATTGTTGACGACAATTACGCGATAATTCCCGTAGGTTTTGTTGCAACTGAGCACGTCCTTAAGGCCTGCCGTATTTGTGTAGGTTGGAATAATGATTACGGCGTCAGTTGGGGAGCTTTTGGTATTCATAGAGTGAATAGACCGACAAAATCGCGGTTGCGGAAACGAGTGATGCGGTGACTACGGGGGCAATTGCGGAAAGATGTGCTTGAGGAATAAGCATATAGCAGCCAATGGTCATGGTCAGAAAAAACGACATATTAGCAAATAGAATAGCGCCGGGCTTTTTGACGGTATAGAGTAAAAATAAGAGCGGAAAGTTTGCAAATGTATATAGGACATAGGCCGGTGCAAGGCTGCGAGCTAGTCCACTCGCGCTTTCAAATTTCTCTAAGTAGAGCGTGAATAACGATTGTGGCGTAATGATCAACAAGAGAAAAATAAGTGCTGGTGCACTAAGGTATAAAAGCGTTTGTTTGGCGAGAGACTTGAATGCTCTTTTGTGGGTAATTTTTGAAAACTGAGGA
>JACOTV010000103.1:0-2162 GCA_016178125.1 Candidatus Microgenomates bacterium
ATCGCGATTTTATGAAAGACGATGCACAGTTTGTCCCTTACTACAATCTGCTCCTTGAGGCGTTAAAAACATCTAGTCAGTCGGGGACATTGAGTGAATTTAATATCAATAAAAAACACGAGGTGGCGTTTACCATACATTTTAATACGTTTGACGATATGACACAGTCATTTGCGTTTATCGAGTCGGAGCGATTCTTGAATAATTTCAAGCAACTGTCGATGGCAAACTTTTTCGGTTTAAACACCGACCAATCAAAATACGAATTAACATTTACGGGTACCTTCATGGATATCAAATGAAAACACGCCTTCGCCCGTATACCCAGTTTCTTCTTAAACAGAACCTAACGTACATTATCATGGCCGTTGTGTTGATATTTGCAACCGCTGGGATGTTGTATTACTTGAATGATCAGGTAGCAATACTGAATGGAAGAATCAAAACTGCTCGCATTGATATCGAGAACTTAAGCAGTAGGCGAGCAACACTTAAGTCGGTGAACGGTGAAAGTTCTGACAACTTGGACCAAGATCTAGAAATAATGACAGCGCTTATCCCCGATAGTGAAGATTATTTTTCTATAATAAATGCCCTTGAGACACTCTCAAACCAGTCAGGCTTTAAAATTGACTCGTATACTATAAATCTACTCGCATCGACGTCGAACCGATTATCACTGACCGTTATCGGAAACGGCAACAGTGACGCCTTCCTCGCGTTTCTTAAAAATTATCAGCTGGGTGGAGGACGATTAATCACTGCCGAAAACATTGGCCTGGATCCACAGCAAACAGGAAGCATACGCTTAGACCTTAATTTTTACAACAAGAAAGTCTCGACTACCGTCGCCAGTGATTCAGCGGCTGCGCCAGCATCATTGGGCGAGTTGAATACCATAAAATCGAAAATATCGTTTTCTCTCAGTCAGCCCGCGCGTGGAGACCAGCCACTTCAGGACTATCCTACGAAAACAGATCCGTTTTGACGAGGAGTAAGGATGTAGAAAATAAAAAAGGCGAGGAACAGACTTATTCGGTGAAGGTTATCTTCTTTTTGTTTTTAAGAAGCTTTGTCAGCCCCTCGGAAATTTGTGCCCCTTGTGACTGCCAGTATTCGAGACGTGACTTTTTGATCGATAGTGCGGTCTTGGTACCAACGGGCTGATATATACCAATATTTTCCAGATATTCACTGGTGCGCGGTTTACGTTTATCGATTGCGACGATGCGGTAGGTAGGATGACCTTTTTTACCGAATCTCATTAATTTAAGTGCGACTGCCATATTCGTTGATAATTATACCATATATAATTTGTTGATGCTCACATTTTTAAAGCAAACCTTCAAGTCTCCAACCGCCCATATAGCCATAGTAGTTCTGGTGTGCATACTCACGTATCTCCCCATTCTTTCTCACTCGTTCGTTTACGACGATACCACGCTTTTTCTCACGTGGAAAACCCCCAAGAGCTTTCAGAACTTGCAGAAATTTATAGAAGGTGATACACCCCCAAACCATGGAGGTAATTATAGGCCAGTACGCACGTTTATCTATGCTGCGGACTATAAATTGTGGGGCGATCGGGCCGCAGGGTATTATGCACAGGCAATGTTGGTGAATGCGGCGATCGCCGTGTTTGTGTATCTTATTGCCACCGCGATCGCCGCAAATCCCATTACCGGACTCGTAACCGCGCTCCTATTTGGCGTCCACCCAATGCATACTGAATCTATCAGCTTCGCAACCGCTTCAATGGACACGATTGGATTATTGTTCGGATTCGCCTCGATTTACTTTGCGATCACCTCGAACCGAATGGTTGGCGGACGATTTTACTTGTCACTCGTGCTCATGCTGCTGGGGTTTTTCACCTACGAGGTGGTTCTGGTAACCCCGATTCTGCTGGCTCTGTTCTTTTATTGTTTCAACCACCCGCAAAAAAAACGCGATGCACCGCGATATAGACCGCTCGTTTGGTATGGCGGCGCGGTTGTCTATTACGGAATAATACGGCTGTTACTGATGCATCAGCCTACGGCGCGTCCCGTGACCTATCACGGGGGATCATTTTTCATGAATGGCATTATTATTTCCAAGTTTTTCTATCAATACATCGTCGGGCTCGTGTTTCCGTTCAGACTGAGCGTTTTCCACGAGAT